>NZ_CP095048.1 GCF_022919215.1 Hymenobacter cellulosilyticus
CCCAGCATGGCCTGACTTATACCAACGTCGTGAACCTGAAGAACGGCAAGCTCAAGCGCGACGAACCGCGGCTGGTCCAGCGCGTGCTGCGTGCCCTGGGCGTGCCCACGGAAATCGTGCGCATCGACATCGGCAGCGGTGCCAACCAGTACGTGTTCGGCAGCAGCGAGCTACTAGCACAATTCCGCGAGCAGCTGGCCTTCTTCGACGCGGCCGCGCAGCGGGCCGGCAGCCCGCCGCTGACAACTAAACGCCGAATAGCTTTCCCCATTCGGCCGGTCAGGTGCGGAAGGGAGTTGGAGCTGTCCGGCTCCACTCCCCCAGCCCACCCCATGAACGCACCCCGGGAAAACGACCCTACCGAACTCGACCGCTTCAAGCGCGACATTGACCTGGTTGACTACGCCCAGCGCCAGGGCTACACCATCGAGAAGGAAAGCCGCCGCGGCGACTGGCATCACCTGGTCAAGGACGACGAGCACGTCATCGTCACGCGCAAGGGCGACCACCAAGTGTACCTGAACACCGGCGACGACCGCGACGCGGGCTCCATCATTGACTTTGCCAAAACCCGGGGCGGCGACGGCCACGGCCTGAACCTGGGCCAGGTGCGCCAGCAGCTGCGCGAATACCTCGACGGTGCCCCTGCTCCCGCCCGGGTGTACGCCACCCCGCCGGATGCCGCGCGCCTGAGCAGCCTGCCCGTAGGCGACCCGGAGCAGGCCCGGCAAGCCGAGGAGGAGCGCCGCACCCGCCTGATATCCGAGGTGCTGGGCGTCAAGAAGGAGTTCACTGACCGCAGCTACCTGCACGGGCGCGGCATTACCGACGCGACGCTGGATAACCCTGCCTTTCAGGGCCGCATCTTCACCGCGCAGCAGAACGAGCACAAGAACACGGCCTTTCCGCTCTACAACGAGCACGGGCTGGCCAGCGTCGAGCAGAAGAACGAGCACTACAAAAGCCTGCTGCCCCTGCCCAAAAACGGCATCTGGGTGTCGCACCCCACCGAGGGCAAGGACACGCCGGTGGAGCGCGTGGTGTGAGCGAGTCGGCCATTGATTCGCTTTCCCACTTCCAGCTCAAGCACGGGCAGGACCCGAAGAACACGCTCTACATTGCTACCAGCGGCACACCTACCGAGGCGCAGGTGGCCCTGATTCAGCGTGTCATCGACAAGCAGCAGCCCCGGGAGGTGGTGCTGGCCAACGACCGCGACGCCGGCGGCCGGCAGTTCAACATCAACTACCTCAATGAGCTGCAGCCCGCCCGGCCGATGGTGCCGTGGCCGAGCAGGAAGCCTACCGCGAGGCTGGGCGGCCGGTGGAGTGGCACGCCACCAGCGACAAGTACCACACCAGCCTGAAGGTGACTTTCACCACGACTCGGCTGAGCAGGGCGCCGGTCAGGTGCAGCAGTTGCGCGAGCGGGTGGACCACATCAACCAGACCCAGCAGGACGGCCCCTCGCTCGCGGTGGAAGTGCAGCGCAGCACCGAGCAAGCCACCATCGTGCGCCTGACCGTGGCTCGGGCCGACACAGCCCAGTTGGAAGTAGTGGCCCAGGAGCTGTACCGGCAACGCGAGCAGCTGCGGCCGGGAGCCGAGCGCCAGCAGGAGAGTTTTCTACGTGTGGACTACCCGTTGGCCAAGGACTTCAACAAAGAGTTGGAATACACCAATCAGGGCCTGAATGCCGAGCAAATCCGGGCCGCGGCTCAGCGCGAGGAGCAGCAGCGTGAGTCGGAGCGGCAGCAGCGCCCGCCGAAGCCCAGCGCCAGCGGGAGCAGCGGTCCCTCGAGCGCCAGGCCCAACGGGAGCGGGAGAACACCCCGGACGCGCAGCAGGATCGCGAGCGGGACGACCAGAGTTTTAACCAGGCTGTGCTTGGAGCCGCCGTAGCCGAGGTAGAGCAGCTGCCCGCCCGCTCCTACCGCAGCGAGCAGGAAGCGGCTGAGCAAACCGCGCAGTTCGTGCACGCCAAAGATGCCGGGCTGGTGCTGCTGAAAGATTACATCCACGACAACCCCCCCCGCCGGCCGCAAAGTCGACGAAGCTGAGCGGGAAGAGTTGCGCGACCGGGCCCGCTTTGCCGCGACGGCCGCGGGCTGCCAGCTGCCTGTTGCTGCGCCCACCGAGCAGAAAACGGCGACGTGGAAGGTGGATGAATTGGAGCCCAACACCAGCGGCCGCGCGGAGGCCTGGAAAGCCATTCTGGACAACTCCGCTACTCCATTGCGCACGAGTGACGTGCGCAGCACGATAGATGAGCAAGGTGTCCGGCGGGCGAGTTCGACATGCACTACGCAATGACCAGCCGGATATTGCATCATCCACGCCATCGTGACCAACACCAATACCCGCGCCGCAGCCAATAAGGAGCAATACGCTTGGGGTAAGCGTCGCCGAGCGCGACGAAGACCGCGCGGCCCGGCAACTGGCTGCCGAGGCAGCCCCCATTCAGCCCCACAATCGCGACCGGAGTCTGGACGTGGCGGCTAAACCGGAAGTCGCGGTGAGTGCAGTTACACCAGAAGCCGCCAGCCCGAACAAACTGGGTAGCGAGAAGCAGGTGATTATCGAGTGGACGAGACAGCGCTGGCTACGGGAGAACGAGGCCAGGCAGAGGCCGTGCAGGCTGCCGTTGTGGCCAGTGGGCCAGGGTGGGAGCGTCCAGAGCGCTACTGACGAGCAAGGCATTCGACATTCTGAGATGCAGGTGTCATATCGAACCGACCAGCCCAAAATAGCTCAGATTAGCCAGACGCTTGATGCCGTGGCGGAGCAGCGAGGCAGCCTGCTAATGAGCATAGCAGCGACCGGCAAGAAAGACGTCAATTCGCACAAGGGAACAGAATGTGCAAGTTGAGGGACACAGCCAGATGGAGAGGTAAGTACAACTCGTGCTAACAAATAACATAGGTCGCAGGGTGGATACCGCAACGCTTTGGCTACAGCCGAACGGCTGGCTGCCTCTTCAGCCGCCCAAATAAACCGTACGGAGCCGTGGATTTCCTTGGTCCCCTCGATGGGGAATGCAAACCAGTGCCTGTCGCTCAACCCACCATTCACCCGGTCTAGAATGTTTGAATGAAGTAAGAAAGGAGAGGTTGTCGATGCTATACAGATTATAAATGGGTCATTAGCATCAACTGGAGGCTCAAATTGCGAGCTTCGTTGCGGTCCCACTTTCGAATAAAAAATTGGCCCAAGCGCAATGTGATTGACAATACCCGACCGTGCTGCAAGGCCATATCAACTATTGGGAATGGATGTCCCCATCAAATTCAAATGCAAAGACTCCGAAGAAGATGCCGCTTTGAGCAAGCCGGCTGTTTCGGGCCACTGAGAAAGGCCGGGAAGAGCAAATGGCCTTAACATCGCTACCGATTCATCAACCGGTGAATCACATCTTCTAGGTCGTAAACACGAATGCAAGACTTGACTTCAATAATGGCTCTAACATTTCGCTTGGTTGTGATGATAAAATCACCCTCTGAAAAAAGTACGGGACAGGTATTGTCGTAAATGATAATGTCGAGTTGCGACTGACCTCATCACCGTTTTCCGAATCGACAATAAAGCCAGTGCCAATGGAAAAATGACTGGGCAGAAATCTCTTGATTACATTCTTAAGAATAGCCTCTTTGAACCTACCTACTTCGCCCAATGCCTAGTGCCAATCAAGTCCTGGACTCTGTCTTTAATGATATTCAATTCGCTAGTTATTGATTCCTGAAATCGTCGTGCACTGGCTGGCATACCTGGTTAGTAAGAATGGATGGTGGCCTAATCTACTGAGTATTCAGTTGCTCAACAGCTGTTCAACCCACCAGCAGCAAATCTTCCAGCCGGTCGTGTACTGCGGCGTACGCCACTGCGCCTGCCCTTCCCAGGGCGCTTGCACCTTGCCCGGCGGCAGCACCAGTGAGGCGAGCTTCACCGTGCCTTTGCCAAAGCGGCGGTTCAGGGCGTCCAACTCGGCCATCAGCTTGGCGCGCTTCTCCGAAACCGGTGCAGGTTCAAACAGCGAGAGTTGCGTTTGTACTTCCGGCTCCAGGCCGTCGAGTATCACGCCGGCCTTGGTGTAGCGGTTGCCCGGCTGCCAGAGGCGCTTGAGCGCCGCCCGCGCAAAGCGGACCAGTTCAATGTATCGTTCGTGGCCACGGGCAGCGTGAGCACGGCGGAGCAGGAATAGGGCGGCGGTTCCAGCCGTAGCGGCTTTTGCTCAGGAAGACGGTCATCAGTGGACCGCGTCGCCCTGCCGGCGCAGCTTCTCGGCGGCCCGGAGGCAAAGGCGCTGACGGCGCCGTGACATCGGGTAAATCGGTCAGTGGCCGGCCGAAGGTGCGCGATACGCTCAAGGTGCGGCGAGATAAGGTACCGTCCTCGCTCGGCGCCAGGCCCTGCAAGGGAAGCCCTGCAACTCGCGCATGAGTCGGGCGCCCACTACCTCACCCAGGTGCTTGCGGCGTAGGCCTCCAAGCACCTGGCCAGACGCGGCCGTCGTAATGCCAGCCGCGTCGCAGTCTCAATGGCCGGCGTATCGGAATAGTGGTTGGGCCCGGAAAAGTCATGGCGGGCAGCCGTTCGGCCGTGGGGTGGGCTGTGGCTGTTGGCAACGGTGCGCGGGTGGGCGGCCTAGCCACGCGCAGCCTGCCTAAATGGTTTGGGCCAGAATAATCTGATTGCCATCGGGTCTTGCAGGTACGCCAGGCGCACGTGTTCATAGCTTGCAATTGGTGCGCTAAACGGTACGCCGCGCGCTTGCAGAGCCGCCACGGCTTCCTCCAGCGTGTGCGGGCGGCCACCCGTAGCTCGATATTAATAGCGCCCGCAGTGCCGGGGGATACCCCTTGGCCGTGGCCTGGTGCAGCCCTACAATGAACCGTTGCCTGCATCAAGCTCGCCCATTCGTTGGCAATGCGCACAGCCAGCGTCAGGCCAGGGTTTCGTGGTAAAAGCGAACTGCCCGGTCCATGTCGGACACGTAGATGGAAGCAGTGCCGCCCGACAAGTAGGTTGGGGAAGATGGGTCATGTTGAATGGGCCCCGTTGTCCGGGTGCCGAATGAGTGAGTGGAGCGAGCAGTGGGAGCTAACTGATTTTGGCCGAGTTTCGAGCCGAGCGCAGATGCTGCGCACGGCCATGCGCAGCAGCACGCCCAACTCGTCGTCGCGGTGTAGCGCGGAAAGCACATGTTGGACACCCGCTTAGGCAACAGAAATTTTTCCCATGCGCGCTTCACTCCCGACAGTCGCTGGGGTCGAAGAGGCGAACGTGGTGCCGCCGCGGCCTGCACCACCGAAAACGCCGGTACGTCGGTCAGGCCATCGCCGCAGTACACGATATTGGAGAAGGGCACGCGGCGTTTTTCGGGCCCAACGGCCTCGTTCACGAGGAAGGGTTCGAGCGCCCGTCTTTGCCCACGCCTTTGTTGATTTCAAACAGGAAGCGGGTTTTGGCTGTAAAATCGACGATGCGGCTAGGCCGGACAATGGTGTGGGTACCGGATTTTCTACGCACGACACCCCCAGCAGTCCGTGAGGTAGGCGCGATGGCGCTGCCCCGGATCAGTTGCTCGAAGCCGCCGCTGATGACGTATACCTCGATGGTGGGAAGCGTGAGGGTATTCCCGCGTGATGGCCGCAGTCCCTCGAAGATGTCTGGCAGCCGGGGTAGAACGTCAGGGTTTTGCCAAACTCGAAGAGTGCCGCGTTGGACAGGCCTTCCAGCGGTTCGCCCTTCTTCGTGAGCACAAATATTTCTTCGAGAAAGGCTAGGGTGGGTCCCAGCCGCTCAGCACGCGCTTCGCGACTTTGTCGCCCAGAAAACATCCGGTCGACGCCGTGATGCACCAACAGCTGCGTGTGGAATCCGGAGTGAGCGTGTCGTCGAAATCAAAAACGAGGCAATAACTTGGCTCATATCAGGCAGGGGTGGGGTGGGAGACAAATAGGCGGCGTTGGCGGTCCTTGGCGTGTCCAGGTGAACCAGGCTTTAGCCAGCCCCGTGGCATCGAGAAAAGCCGCCTGTCGCTCCTGCGGCTTGGCAGACCGCACCCGCCGGGCCAACTCGCGGAACTGGTAGTGCTGAAACAAGCGCATAAACTCCCGAGGTAGATGTCGGCCACCCGCTTATCGCCGTGAATCACCAGCATGTTCTCGTCGTTGTTGCCCACCGAGGCATCGCTGAAATTAGCGGAGCCGGTGACGACCAGCGGCGACGCGCCCAACGGTCAATTAGCAGATATTTGGTGTGAATGAACTTGACGTGCTCATTCATGCCGGTGAGTTTTTCTTCCCGCATCAGCCAGTTGTGCACGGCACTGTCGTCGTCCAGCACGGCCCCGCGGCAAACCGCAGGTTTTATCCCGCTGCAGCAGCTTTAGTTTTTGAGCGGCCTCCTTATTGCCGTACGACTCCAGCAGCACGTAGCGCAGAAAATTGGCGGGCACGCTCAACTGCTCTTGAATGCGAGCGTTAATGCCGAATGCGCCGTGAAAACACACTCGACTGCGCGCCGCCATGCGGTCGATGTACCAGTCCAGGGCGTCGGCGGGCGGCACTACGGCCTTGCCTTGCGGTTGAAGCGCGGACTGAAAAGGGCGTGCACACCGGTGCCAGCACTTCGGTCGGCAGCGGGTGGCCTGCTCGTTCTGCGCGCGCAGCTTCGCCGCTTTGGGGTCGCTCCACAGGCGCTGCCAATAGTCCAGGTACGCTTGGCCGTGGCGGGTCGCGCACGAGGTGCCCCACGTTGGAATGCCCAAAAATGCCGCCCCGGCTGAAATTGGTAGAGCCCGTCCAGACCTGCTCGGGCCTGAGCGAAGCATACGCCGGCACGGGCCGCCGGCCGCGGCGGCGCGGCGTCAGCCGGCGCGTGCGCCTCCTTGCGGCCAGCACGATGAATTTATTGTGGAAATAAAACCGACATCGGTGCTCCGGGCGTCACGTGGTTTTCCAGGCCGTATTTCTGCACGGCCGCGCGCACGGCCGCACGCAGGGCCGTGGCGTCGCATTGGTGGCGCGGGCGCGGTTGTCGTAAATGATTTGCACGTCGGCCCGGCATCCACGGCCGCCTTCAAGGCCTGCATCACCGGCTCGTACGAAAACTCGTACACCGAGGCGCGCAAGGCGTATTCGGGCCCTTGCTTGGGCAATGAAGGCCAGCAGGGCTTCCTCCAGGCCCTCGACAGCCAGGTATAGGCGGCCGGGCCCACCGCATCGGGCGGCTTATTGTTAAACCGGCCGCGTAGCCTGGCTGCCCGCGGCCCGCGATTGAAATAAATGGCGTGGGTGCCGGTATCGACGTTTTCGGTTTCCACCTCGATTTCAACGGCATTGCCTTCCGTAATAGCTGCCGGATGGCCATAAAGCGGCACAATGCGTAGCGGTACGGTGGCTGTGTTGGGCCGCGTAATTCCCCACAGGAAGTCCTGCACCGGGTGCTGCGGCTGCTGTAAAGCTTTCCTAACTCGGGCTTTTCTACGGTTTCCTTGAACACGCGGTAGCCCTGGAGCCACTTTTCCGTGCCGGCGGTGAGGTCGGCGCGCTGAATGGCGAACCCCAGGAAGTCTCGCGGCAGCTTCGGTGAGCAGGTCGAAGGCCAGCAGCACGACGTACGTGCCCGCAATGGCCCGGACGGCCAGTTGGTGGTTGGTGGCGTAGGCCCTCATGGCTGGGAAGCAGAAAATAAGGCGGAAGCGAAGAAATCGGCAACTCGGCCGCCGACGTGTCCGGGTCGTCGGCCACCGGGGGCGGAGGCAGAAGTAGTACCTCCCGTGATGTTGGACAGCACCCGCGCCCGTACAGCGCATCAATGCCTGTATCCTTCACGGGAAAGTCCGGGTTGGTCTGCCACATCTGAATCGGCCATTCAAACTGCTTGCGCAGGTTGCGGAGAAAGCCATGAACAGCAGCCCGCAGTTTAAGGTATTGTTTTCGTCCAGGCCGTCGAGGTAGGATAAGCCGGCGCAGGAAGCGGCGCTCCAGGTCGCCGTGCCAAGCAAGTCCTGGCCCGGCCGACGCGGTTGCACCTTCCGGATGTGGGCCGTGAAGGCGTTTCCGCGCATCGGGCGGATGCTGAAACACCGGCGTTAGCCCGCCCGGCCCGTGCTTTCCTTCGACAGGGGCAAGCTGTCCTTTTTATAACGGCCAATCATGTTTTCCTGCTCGGTTGGCGGGGCGCTTTTCAATGGCTGGTCGCTCGCATGGCGGGCTCGGCCTGTTCGCTGCTGGCCGGAGTCGGCGGCCGAAACGCTTCCCACACGGCAGGTTCTCCCGGATTTTGCGCCAAGCCAGGTAAGTCCCGTTCCGGCACAGCGGCTCCTCGTCCTGGCCTGAATGTAGACGTGGCGGTCAAGCTCCAACTCACGCGCGTTCGAGAGGTTGTCCACTCCGTCGTCGAAACGCAGCAGTTCGCGCTTGTCGGGCCGCGAAAACCCCTGCTCGACGCGCCGGATAACCAAGCGCTTGTCTACGTAGCCATGAATCAGGACCGGGCAATGGCCATGTTCACGTAAGGATGGTCGCTGGCAATGACGAACAGGAAATCGGTCATGTGCTCGCGGGCTCGTAGGCATCGCCGGTGACGCGGGCATGGTTTTCAGCCAGTGCGGCCGGAAAGCCGCCAGCTGGAACGGTCGTCGCCGTGTGCCGTGGCAAACAGCGAAGCTCCCAGGGCCACGGTCACCGTCACGCGGTAGTTGGCGGCAGGTATTCGAGAACGGCACGTGGTTGTTGACCGGATGGCGCGCCATTTCGTAGCGGCAAACCGGGTGAGGTTGCGCAGCACCTGCTCGAGCGCGCCGCGGTCGGGGCTTGCACATCGGCCGCCACCACGGTCAGAAACCGCTGGGATTGATGCGTCCGGCGCGCTCCACCTCATACCGCGCCGCGTCGACGCCGGCCGGGGCTCAATGGCCATTGGGTCGGTGATGCCCGGCTGAAAAGGCCCGTCGAGCCGGGCTGGGTTTTTCGGCCGAAAGGCAGTCGGGCTGGTCATGAGCGGACGCTTATGAGGAACAAACAGGGCCGGCGCCGATGCTGCGCTTGATGGCCGGAAACAGCGCGATGAAAAACTCCGTCCAGCCCCCATGCGCACGCGCAGCAGGTTGTAGTCCTGCGGCCGCTCCTGGCGGCGGCCATCGTGGCGGGGTCGGCTACGGTGAAGGTGGCTATCGAGCCGCCCTCCCCGTTGGCAAAGTCCCGCAGGATGCGCTGCAAATTGGCCAGCGGATAATTCTCCGGAATGTTGTAATCCACCGGCGCGCCATCGCCCAACTGGTTCATGCACTCGTGCTTGTAGCTCTTCATGCTTTGCTCCAGGGTGCCCATGCGGGCGTGGGCTGGCCGGTCGGCGGAATGGGTCCGTATCCAGCCACAGAGGGCCGGCGACAGGTCGGAGGCAATGCCTTCGCGCGCGTGGCGGCCATCGGCCGTGGCCCCACGAAGAGCCCGCCCAGCAAGTACTGCTCAAAGGTGCCCACGCCCGGGCCAGCAGCAGGTCGAACCCGGCGCCGTAGCGTTGCTTAAGCTGCGCGAACGCGGCCTGGTGCAAGTCGCTGGCCCAAGCGTCGCGCACGCACTGGCAGAAGGTTTCAATCAGTTGCCAGGCCAACTCATCCACCTCCTGATGGCCGTAGCCAAACTTGGTTGGGCCCGACAGATGGTTTTAATCTCGTCAATCCGGGTTTTGGGCACGGCCAGGCCAAAGGCCGGCTGCTCGTGCTTGCCGCGGCAGCAACTCGGTGCCCAGTTGGTGGCCAGGCAGGTCACAAGTTCGTCCAGCCGAATCTCCTTCGTGCCGAAAACCAGCTGCCGGATAACGTAGAGCGAATCGGCGGCGGTGCTGATGCCCGTCATCAGGGGGAGAAAATGCGGTAATTGGCCCCGCCGGCCACCAGGTCCTGGCCGCGCTGGATGCAGCCGTCAATCAGGCCGAGAGCAGCGGGAGGGGCAATGGCTTCCTTAGCGCCATATGTGGCGAGCAGGGTGTTCAGGTAGCGGTGGCAGCTCAGCAGCGTGTGCTCGCGCATGATGGCCAGAAATTCCTCCACGACTCAATCTCGGCGGCGGGCTTGCTGCGCCAGGAATTTTTGTCGCCGCGCAGGTTCATGGGCCGGCCGCGCCCAGGCCGGCGCCGCGGTTGAGGGTAAACTCAAGGGGGCATTGGCCGGCACAAAGCCAAAGCTGAACTCGGTTTCGCCGGCAAACATGGTTTCGTAGCAGCCGTCGCAGGCGTAGTTGCGGGCGGTGCGCAGCGGCGGCACGTGCTGGCCGGCGTTCATCAGGCCGGTGATGATGCGGTCGTCGTTGAGCAGTACGGATGCGCTCCCCGCTGAGCAAGGCCCGGGCGGCGAGTTCAAGAATGTCCTCTGGGTATCGGCATGCACCCGCAGGTCCAGGGTGGGCTGTTCAGGGCAGCCGGCGGGCGCTGTGCAGGCAAAACCTTGTCACCTCGTTGCAGGCATCGTCCGGGCGGGGTTGTCGTTGGGCAACACGCCGCCAATGGTGACCTGCTGCATCCATTGGTTGAGCAAACCGCCCTGGTCGAAGTTGGAGGAGCCAAAAAAGCCAGTCAATACGCCGTCGGCGGGCGTGTAGCGGTTTTCGGCGTGGCGGTAGTTGAGAATCACGCGCTCATCGAGCTTGAGCCAGAAGCAATCCATCAACTCCTGCGCCTGCTCGGGCCGAGGCCCTGCGCCTGGTCGGCCGCGTAGAACGGCTGCAGTATCTGGTCGAGGCGGCCCAGCGGCACCACCTCCACCGTCCAGTGCAGGGCGCAATGCACCACGTAAATGGCTTGGAGCGCATCGGCGAAAGAACGGCTGGTTCGGCCGGCACGCGGTGCAGGCGCTCGGCAATGGCGGTGAGGTGTGCGCGGCGCGGGTCGGTTGCGTCCAGCTGCTCGCATTTGGTCCGTACGTGGTCGGCCATGCGGCGGGCATAGTCAATGACGGCTTGCAGGCAGATGATGACGGAGTCGTAGAAAGCCGTTTTTTCGGGAGCCTCGGTGCGCAACTGCTCGCACTCGCCGATAATGGCCCGTAGCCCGCGGTTCACTACCCGCCCGTGGTCGGGCACGATATGGCCCATGGGCGATAGCTCGTTCAAAAAGTCCAACATGCCTTGGTACTCCTCGGCTTCGGTCAGGTAGCGCACGAACTCCTTGCCTTGACCAACCGAAAACGGAGGGAGCGAGCCCACAATCAATTCGTCGGCGTCGATTTCGCAGGTGCCCGCCAAGCGAGCAATAGCGGGTTCCGTCACGAGCTGCAGCATGCGCTGCACCGCCAGCGCCTTGCGCACCGCCACGGGCAAAGCCGCCAGCCGGGCCTGTTCGGCAGGCTCCAAATCGGGCCGGTTGCGAAACAGGTGTCCTACCTGCTCCTCGCGCAGCCACAAGGGTTTTTGCTGCCACCGCTGAAACGTGCGCTCCAACAAGCGGCAAACGCGTGGCGTCGGTAAATCTGGATGCCCAGCTTCCAATGATTGTAGGTAACGCCAATAAGCAACATCGCTGTGGTGCATGAGGAGAAGCTAGAAGTTTGTGTCTACAGCTAGCATCCTGAATTGACTAGTTTCCTGATTGCAAAGCTCAACTTGCCAGCAAGAAAACAAACAAGCCGTTGTCATGCATCAGTGCTACCACTGAGTCATTCTTTGCCGCTCGTCGGTATCGAGTAGTTAAACGACATGCCTTCCAGCCGGCTGATACTCGCCGGTCACTCGGTTATGTTGGTGGGCACTGCGGCGGGGGGGCGGCGGCAGCGGGAAACTGTGGACGTTGCGCCGCAGCCGCTGCTCGGCCAGCACCTGCCAGATACAGGTCTGGCCCACGGCCGCCCGCCCTGGCCTGCCAGGCCTAGTTGAGCTCCGCCAGCATCGCGTCCGGGTGCTGCTGCACGTAGGCCATCAGCCAAGCCTGCGCCGCCGCATCCAGGTACCGGCGCGCCCGCCCGTGGCCGCTTGGGCGCCAGCGAGCCCGTGGCCGCCTCGCGCCGCACCAGGTCTTTCACAAACGAGTGGCTCACGCCAAAGCGCTGCGCCACGGCCGCTTTGTGGGCCCGGTTCCCGGCAGGCCGCCGCCACGCGGCTGCTCAAATCAAGCGAATACGGGTTCATCTTCCACTTTACGCAGCCGCCGAAATGGCGGACGAACTGTTCTCGAATCCGCTATAGCATGTTATATTGCTTCAAACAGCCTTTAATTAATCGTGGAAGGCGTTTCCGGGAACCGGTTGCGTTTTTATAAACTGCAGAATGTATGCAACTCATTGAGGATATAGCTGAGGCAATTAACTCTTCACGAGACGCGTTTGGCAACGTTTTTTTACGTGCACAGACGGCTATTCCCCCGCTCAGCGAATATTATTTGATGCTATTGCCACGAGTGGGAACGATCAGGAGGATTTCAAAGCAGCTATTCGTGTTGCTCAGGCAGAGGGCTGGCATGATGCTTTACTCGATGCAGTCATTGATGAGGGCTTGAAAACGGGCGCTTAGCGAAGTCAACGGTTGAGGCTGAACTCAAAAAAAATAACCAAAATGCCGCATTACAGGCTATTACGAACGTCGCAAGGCATTTGCTCAGCCCGATATTCTCTATCGCGGGATAGCGAATGCGATGAAATGGACGGGAAAGGTATCCATTGATGGCATCGCAAAGGGAACCGGCATCCTGATTGGGCCCCACCTCGTACTGACGGCCTGGCACGTAGTGAGCGAACTGTTTGAGAAGGACGCTGCAGACAAGTGGGTGCCCAGGCAATCATCCGGACCGCGTATCCAGGTGGAATTCGGCAATTTTCTATCCATTGTCAACCGGGGCAGGCTTTACAGCCAGCGCCTTCAACACAGGTAAAGGCTCATAACGACTGGTGCGTCAGCTATAGCGCATGTCAGGACGACGAACTGAATAATTCACTGCCAGAAGACCTGACCCTGCTGGACAACCACTGGGATTATGTGATTATCAAGCTATCAAGGCAATCGGGCTGGAAAGACGCTGGGCCCCGCTCGATGCCAGGGCCACTGTGCCGATGGTTGACGAGAGCGTCATTGTCTTCCAGCATCCGGAGGCCATACTATGAAAGTGGACCAAGGTAAAGTTGGAGGAGTGGATCCGCCTAATCCGAAAGTGTTTCCTCGAATCCGGTTCCTTCACCACGCGAACACAATGAGTGGGTCATCCGGCGGCCCCTGTTTTGACAAGCACTTTATGTTGTTCGGCCTTCACCAGGGCAGTGGGATGGCCATGGGGGGATAAAAAGATGGTCACCAACCGGGAATACCAATCCTTAACATATTATCCTGCATAAACGACAGCGGAACGCCTCTGCCCACCCCGGATTGCAGTGAGTTACCTGTCTGGACAATTGGAAAGGAAGGCGCGTACGAACCCGTCCTAGGCTGCGATGATTTCCAGACATTAATCTGGCGCTCGGCAATGAGTGGCACCCCTAGGCTGGTCATCATTGCGGGGACAGAGGGCGAGGAAAACCCATCGCCTCTCTCTGATTAATTCCATGCTTTCGGATGGTGCGCACCTGAAAATTAACCTCAGTTCTGAGGCATTATCAACAATCAGCGTCACGGGTCTGGTTTCCCTCATCTCCGGTATTGCCGGTTTTTCGGCCCCAGCACTTACTCCGGTTTCCGAGATGGAGTCGACAGCGACCGTTTGGATGAGGGATGAGGTAATACCCAAATTGATGGATTCCCTCCAGAATATACGGACCGGCCGGCTTGTGTGGATTTTAATCGCTGACCTGAACAACTACAGCATAAAGGATAAACAGACCTCTCAACTGCTTTTGCTGTTGTATGAACAACTCAAAAGGGTTGACTGGCTACGGGTTGTCCTGGATGGATTCAAAGGAGATCTGCCCGCCTCACTCAGTGACCATACTCCGCAACTGGTCGAGCGTGAACGAGCCTCAGATGCTAGCCAAAGTCACATCCAGACGTTTTTTGAGCGGTTCAGTGCTTACCTAGAACTGCCGGTGGATGCCATGACCATTGGCTTCGCCACCAATCTGATGCATCAGGAATACACTGGATTTCTGAATGATGACTCCGAGACTGCATTAAAAAGGCTTAATCATAAGCTTAAAGTTGTAGTCCCAGTTCTATTGAAGACCGTTAATTAATAAACGCTCGCATAGCCCCCGTTTATGGACTCGTTACTAACACAGGCCTTTTCATTGGCAAGCAGCATTGAAAAACGGCTGAACGCCCTGCAAAGTGGAAAAGGGGCTTCGGACAGAGAGGTGGATCCTGAGCAATTAAAGGCGTCATTGGCGGAAATTATAACATCCGGATCAGATGATACATATAGTGATCCCGATGGTAATGTCATTTCTGACATAACGGATAAGCTGCTTTTCAAATCCCGGAGACAGCTGCGCTAATTGGCTGGTTCGACCCTGATTCACTGTTTTCAGCTTCCGTGCAGAGCAGTACAAAGCAGGCTGTATTAAACAGACTTGCGACATTCTGCCTGACAGAGATTCAGGGTGATAAAGTTAAATGGCTGTTAAAACACAACCAGCGTAAGAAAATCCTTGCAGAATTTGTAAGGCATGACTTACTGCCGAGTAAGCTCAGGCAACGACATCCTCGGACAGACAGGTTCGGAAAAATGCTGCGCCGCCTGTTGCAACACGGAGCTAATCTTAATCTTGAAAAGAACTCCAGGGAGGACATGCTTGCTCTTGCCTCCGCAATGGAGGCCACGGCATCCATTGGGATATCCCAGCCGGATGTTACAGGCATAAATCATTTACGCCGAAATAATAAGTTCCTGGCCGAATACCGGGTCCTGCTGAAAAATGGCTTTTATGGAAGAGCACCGGAGCTTAAACGGTTACGAGCCTTCCTGTCCTCTGAACGGAATGGTCGAAGCATTATCCCACCGCGAAGCCTGGTGCTGACCGGGATCGGAGGAGCAGGCAAATCCACTCTTCTGGCAAAGTTTGCGCTTCAGGTTCTGACGGACCGGAAAGCTACCATAGTTGTCCTCGATTTTGACAGACCGGGAGTAGATTACCGAGATTTATACTGGCTTGAGAAGGAAATTGTTAGACAGATCGGGAACAGGCTCCTGGCTTAAGCGCCCGAACAGATCAGATTATCCAGGATGCCCGTGAACGCAATACTGATGGGGCTGTAAGGCAGTTCTTTACTTCCTATGAGAGTGTACTGTCCTATGAGATCAGCGAACTGCTAAAAAGCTCATCGGCGGGAGACCGTCCGTTGCTGCTGGTGCTTGATACGTTTGAGGAGGTGGTACACAGCGTTGGGGTAGACCCTATATATTCCTGGCTGGCACAACTCACCCGGGTACTCCATCCGGTTGTCCTGAAGGTGATTTTTTCAGGGCGACTGCCGGAATCGTTTATTAAAAGGTATCATCAACATCAGGGAGATGTCATTTTTGTTGATGAACTGGAACCAGGGTAGCAGAAAAAGTGCTGCGTAAGCACAACGTTTCGCCCATGTTGGCGAAACGGATTGTTGAGTCAAAGCATTTCCCCCGCAGACCGCTGGAACTTAAACTGCTGGCTTCAATTGCATCAAATTCGGAGGACGACACGGTTTTTGATCTCGAAAAAGAGGTTCTGCGGGCGGGAAAGCAGCCAAGGACCTTTTTGCAGGTATTGTCTACAGGCGCGTGCTACTGCGAATCAGTGATGAAAGGGCTCGGGCCCTTGCGTATCCTGGGCTTATACTCCGCTACGTAACGGCGGATTTGATTCGGGACGTCGTGATTCCAACGCTGCAGAGTTTTTCCCTCCATGATGTCAGAATGCTTCAGGTGCTTAGCTCACTTGATTCAACGGAAGCGATTGAACAAGCCCTGACCACACTCTGCTCTTACACTTGGCTGGTGAGCAGAGATGAAAGGGGAAGAGTGTGGCATCAGAAGGACCTAAGAAACACCATGCTTAAGGCAATTTCCGGACAGGAGCAGGAAAAAGCTGATGCCGTTCACATGCGGGCCATGGACTTTTTCAATAGCAGACGCTCTAGAGAGGAGTGGTCTGAAGGCATGTATCATCAGCTGATGTTGTGCCGTACTCCCATGATGGCGGGGCAATAGAGCTGGCAGATGTAAAAGAGTCGCTACCATATATATCCGCCGCTTTAAGTGATCTGCCGAAGGCGGCAGCCACTTTGGTTCGGTTTGTCATTGATAGTCATGTTCCTGATGAAGATGTAAGACTGCTACCGGATAGGTATCTGCCTAAGGCCTACAACAATACAGGTCTACGACTTCTTAATGACCGCGAGTTCGGCAGGGCTCTGGACCTGCTACAGAGGGGAATTGATACCAAAATAGCTTTCTCAGCCGGGAAAGGCTCTGCGTTTTCCCTTCAATGGGAGTGGGAGACTCTTTTCGTTACCGCCCGGTGGGGCGAACTGCGGGGCGGATCAGTGGGGTGGACCGGAAACGCAGCGATATGCATTCCGGGCGCTCTTCGGTCAGTTCTGTTTATTTCAATTTAATTATTGCCCCCTCCCGCTTATTATTAGATAGTACAGGAGCGAGAAATACGGTACGCAGCTTGTTTTATCCCTCAAGACTATACATGTTGACAAGCGTTCAAAAACTATAGGTCCTGATTTTCAGGTGAGCATGACCAGATTGTGCGCCTGTTTTATTATGCTCTCACGGGAGAAAAACGCTGGTTCATTCGACTTTGTTTACGCTGCGGACTTGTTAAAGTCTGTTGTTACACAGGATTACTTTCCATTGACCTCAAATTTTAAAAGAAAATTACTGTTCCTGAATCTTATTGCTCATCCTGACTGGCCGGATTATAGTCTGAACCTATCCCCTCCACATTGAGACTGACTCCTGCCGCTCTCAATCAGTTAATTCTTGAGCAGGATTTGGTGAGACTCGACGCCGAACTGCACGGGCTTATCGGGAAAGTTGCTCAGAATCTGGTCAGAAAAGCCGGCTCGAAATCCTGGACGGCAAAGGGCTGCTCGGCGCGGTTGACGCCTTGCATAAAAAAGAAAATAACTGGCGCGCTGTCAAGCTCTTCGTGGCCGGAAAAGCAAGAACCGCGGAATCAGTTCTTGCTATTGTCAGAGGGCCTGATCCTGAATTTCGTGATCCCATCCGCTTTGCGCTCCTTGAAGCATATCCCGGCCCTTCAGCTTTTCCCCGTTTGGCCAAAATTATCGCGTCACTTATCCCCTATGAACTGGATGATCTAGAGCCGAGTGTATTCGCTGACATCATCGCCGCAGATCCTGAGCGCGGCCTTGAATCCTACATAGAACTGATCGACCGCAACTGGTCGCTGGGAGAACTGCTGAATAAAGCCCGAAATGAATGTGCGGACCTAAGTCCAAAGCTGGCTCAGGTACACGCGGCCTATACACGTTGGGACGAAGCCATTCGAACATCGGTATTGCAGCGCTTTCATGATCTTATTAGACTTGGTTCATGACCGTGTCACGCCCGCATCGAATAAAAGTGATATTCAGGCACCGCCGCACGGTAAATCTTTCGAAAAATGCATCCCAACGTAAGCTATCCCTCTTCCAGCGCATCCGATCTGAGCCTTTCCGCACATTACAGGAAAATGATGAAGGCTGGAGGGCAACTGCTCGAGCACCTCGAAAATAACGACCCTGATCTGTCAAACGGAGGTATTCGGGAAAGGCTTAGTACGGTCAGGGCGGAGTTGGATCGTATAATAAAGGAGCAACTGGGTGGGAAAGCTGACCTTCATTCACTGGCTGACCGGATTTTTAAGGATGGGGACACAGCCCTGCGTATGATTCGTGATCAGGACGAGGCCGGCCTGCGGCAGCATACCCGGCTGCTGTCGGCCCTGGAAACGATTGTGCGCACTGATGGCTCCAGACCTTCCTTTATGATTCAGAACGGCTCGGTAAACATCAGTAGCAGCCCGGTGGGCGGCTGGAAAAATAGTATTGTGGCGAGCGCCGACCTGTTGTTTAATGCAGGTGCCTGTGTCGGACGTATAGACGTGCCCTTTACGGTTCAGGGCTTTGCGGGCACGGGCTTTCTGATTGCGGAAAACCTGATTGTGACTAATCGCCACGTTCTGCAGGGATTGCTTTGGAAAAGCCCGACGGAACGTGGAAACTGCAGGCAGGTGTACGGATAGATTTCGGTCATGAGTTTCGTGGGGTGGATTCTGTTAACCCCAGGGATCTAGCCCGGGTGGTTTTCAGCGGGAAGCGACCCATAGATCTGGGAGCATCAAAGCTTGACCACTCCAGGCTGGACTTGGCGCTCATTGAACTGGCACCAAGCAGTCAGTCAGCAGGACCCCGCATGTATCTTTCCCTTGACCAGGCTCCCGACTGGGCAATGCCGGATACAGCGGTCTATACCATCGGTTACCCAGGTGCTCCTAATCTTTTGAATACGCCCTTCCCTCCCTCGTTGTTTGAGCAGATCTTTCAATCCACGTACGGGTGCAAACGGCTAGCGCCCGGAATGGTGCTGGCGGGGCACCTAGCAGCCCTGCGTGGACTCATGCCCACGACGCAACCACCCTGGGGGTAACTCTGGGTCGGTAATCGTCGTGGTCGGGCGTGAAAACGCAGCGGCCGGGTTGCATTACGGTGGCAGATCAGACGAGCCACGCGAAAACTATGGCCATACTCTTGGAAAGGCCCTTGCCGAGACGGATGGGCGTTCCGGTAAAACCCTCAGGGATCACCTGCTTGAGTTCGGTGTCCATTTAATAGACAGGGCCGGTAATAAATAAGGCTGGCTCAAAGTAAAGATATTGCCTGCCTGAACCATTTTTCACCTTTCTTAAACACTGTACAGCATGAGTGCGGCCAACCTATCCCGAAAAGCGACATTCGACACGATGACGTGTCTGGGCACCGAAACACCTGAACGGCCGGGCTCCGAGCCTACCACCATGCCAGTAAAGTTTGAGGACAGAAATGGGTATGAATCCGGCTTTCTGCACGGCTGGGACATCCCGCTGCCACTGGCGGTCGGCGCAAATGCCTCCGATATGCTTCCTCTGCGCAGGGGCGGAACCGGAGTGGAGTTAAAATATCAGAACTTTTCCGTGATTATGTCTGCTTCCCGCCGTCTACCAATGCTGACAGCTGTGAATCTTCTGGGCTTGGACAGGGAGCAGGTGGACCGGATTGATACGTGGTATTTTGATGGTCGATTAGATAAAAGCGACCAATGGGGAGATGAATTATATCATGGGAATTCGCTTGACCGAGGACACATGGTCCGGCGGGAAGATCCGGTGTGGGCCCCTTCGCGAAGCAGGCTAACGCCGACACCTTCCACTTTACCAACAGCTGTCCTCAAATGGCAAGCGTTAATCAGAAAACCTGGGTTGGCCTTGAGAATCACATTCTGAAAATGGCGAAAGCGGACGGCATGAGGATAAATGTATATACGGGGCCGTTTTTCAGCGACGCTGATGTAGATTACAGAGGGGCCAAAATACCGCTGGCCTTCTGGAAGGTAGTAGCAATCGTGACGGAGGATGGAAGACCGTCCGCCACGGCCTACAAAATCAGTCAGCAGCAGGAGCTATCAGAACTTGAATACATTTTCGCTGGCTATTTAACGTATCAGATCAGCGTTCAGGAGGTTATGGACCAGACGGGTATTAACTTCAGTGCTCTGCTGGATTACGATGGCTTTACACAACGTGCAGTCGTGACAGGTGAGCGCACAATAGAGTTGATAAATAACCTGGATCGTGTGAAAATCTGATGGTAGACTTCAAAATCTCAGTTCATAACGCAGGAGGTGCTCCGAGAGCATCAAAAAGTGTGGGGCAGTTGGGTGAGCAGCTATCGGTCAATCTCTGAATGGGAATGGCTGAGCGCCTATAGATCATAAAGTAATCTGGCTGCCCCACACTTTTTGATGCTTTCCGGTTACAAAACGTAAGCAGTGCCCGGTGCCTGTAAATGGCCTGTGGGCTGTTTCGCCGGCTACTGTGCCGCCTCAAAAGCCCCGCCATCAACTCCTGCTCGGTGCGCGAGAGCTGGTACCGGCTGGCCACGTCCGGCCATTGCCGCACCGCGGCCACGACCTGCGCGAGCACCGCTTCCGCCTGCGCGCCCGACAGGCGGAAGTAAGGCGCCACCTCCCGAGCCAGGTCGAGGTCTAGCGCGTTGTCGGTTACGGAAATGTTGAGCTTGAGGCCCTGCCCGTAGCGGATGGGGTTCAGGTCGAACGCTGGTGAGAGGCGCCAGCCCTGGGGCGTGAGCAGAAAGCCGTGGTTGCGCAGGTGGTCGTCGGTGTTCGAGACGCAGATGTTGAACACGATGCGCCGCCAGAGCTCAGTCAGGTCTTCGGCCACCTGGGCGCCCTGCTGCATGAGCAAGCCCGCCAACTCCAGGTAGCTGGCCCCGTCTTGGTAGCCCAACAGGGTCATGGCTGAAGCGAAGTGCAGCCGCTCGCCGGCGGCCGTGCGGTCAAAGCGCTGAGAGAGGAAGGTGTGGTGGCGGCTGTTGAAGCGCTGGGCCCGGCCGGTGGCCACCTGCAGGCCGGCTGCGCGGGCCAGTTTGTTCACCACGGCTTCCCAGGCGCCGACGTCGTGCTCGTCCTGCCCGCTGGGGAACTTAGCAATCCAGAGCTGCCCGTGCTCGTCCACCACGCTGGCCTTGGACCGCGCGCCGCCCAGCGAAGACCCGGGTGCCACCAGCATAAACAGCCACTTGAGGTAATCCGGGTCCTGGGGCGCGTCCACCCGCTCCAGCTGCAGGCTGGCGTGCTCCAACTCCCGCAGCGAGGTCCAGGGCGGGGCGGCCATGGCCCTGTTGTCGTTGAGGAACGGGCCGGCCAAGTCGGTTTTGAAGCGCAGCCCGCCCATACGGTGGCCATCAAACACCCCCAGCAAGTAGTCCGATTCGAGCAGCGGCCGCTCGCGGCGCTCCTCCTGCCGGGCCAGGGCGGCTTCGCGCCGGCGCATGAGTAGCCGTCCCCAGCGGTCGGGCGAGGAGTCCAGAAAGAGGCCGAAGTTGGCTTGGTCTTCCGGCAGGTACTGCGGGCCGGTAAACAGGTGCAGCGCCGGGTCCAGCACCTGGGCCTGCGGCAAGGCCAGCCACTGCGCGTCATAGGCAAAGGAAAACACTTCCTTACCCCGCACCGGCACGGCCGAGAGCGTGCCCATCAGCCGCGGTCCATCGACCAGGCCCTGCCAGTCGGCGTACACGTAGAGTTGGCGGCGTTCAGCGGTTTTGGCCATGGGACTACTCGCCGGAAGACTGTTTAGGTGCCCGTACGCTAACCACCAAGTCGGCATCCTGCAGCTTGCGGCCCAGCACGTCGTCGGCCGCCAACTGGAGCAGGGTCTTTTCCAGGCCCAACACAAACAGCACCTGCAGGTAGGCCCCCATGCTCACCGTGGAAGCGCCCTGCTCGATGGCGTGCAGGGTGTTGCGGCTGATGGCCGCGCGCTCGGCCACGCGGGCCGCGCTGAGCTTGCGGCGCAGTCGGGCTAGGCGGATGTTTTCTCCCGCTTGCGTTAGCAACTGCTGCAAACGCGGTAAAAGGATGACTGGGTCTTTGGGCATAATGCTCAATATGATGAGCAAAAGTAGAGAGATTAGCTCAATTTATTGCGCATTATATGGTGAGCGCACATTTCTGGGCCTAACGGGCAGTTGTGCTGATAATGGTACAAAACCTGAGCCCTTTCCTTGCTTACCCCGGCGTCTGCAATTGGCAACAGCGTACCGACCCAGGTAGAAGCTCAGCGTAGCCCGCAAATCTTCAAAAACAGCCCGCCCGGATTTTTGGTCGCCTTTACCTTGTCGGTCTTCAACTGGTACGTGAATTTGAAGAGTTGGTCCAAGTGCTTGGGGTCGCCGAGGATGGTGGCCACCAGCTGCGGCTGATTGATACCGAGGGCCTCCAGGTGCTGGCGGGCCGCGTGCGCGCGGGCGTCCTCCGCCGGCTGCTCAAAAGGAATGGGCAGCTGCTGGGGCTGCTGGCGGGCGATGGTAAAGCGCACGGCGTCGTAGGCCCGCCCCTTCTTCACCAACTCGTAGTCAATTTTGAGGTCGGTGTGCTCGCTGACCTGGCGCACGGCGATGTCGAGTACCCGGGCCTTGAGCTGGCTGATGTTCTGAAACAACTCCGGCTCCTTCCCCTGGGGTCTTTCAGGTGCAGCATCTGCTTGAATTCGTCCAGCGGGTAGGTCCGCGTCGACGTCTTGTCCTTCCATTGGCTCACCAGCTGGTAGATGCGCTTGGCATACTTGCTGCTCAGCTTCAGCGCCGAGTGCAGCTGATAGGAGGTGAAGTTTTCCTTGAGGTTGAACAGGAAAGGCCGGATGGGCGCCGCCAGCTGAATCTGCAGGCACCCTTTGCCCTTGATGTACTCCACCCGCTGAAACATCCACAACTGCTGGTACGTGCGCTCATTCTCCACCTCGAACATGCGCGAGCCCATGTCGGCCGTCGCCTCGCGCAGCTGCTGGTAGTTCCACTGCCGCCCGGTCAGGGCTTCCACGTCCTTCACGTAGATGGTATACTCCTGGTCCGGCGTGTCATCCCGGCGCAGCCGGGAAAGCAGGTAGAAGAAGATGTCCAACTGACAGGCGGTGTAGTCGTAGCGGGCCTGGGTGATGGCGTTGTGCTGACGAACGACGGGAACCGGAGCCGGCTCGACAACTACAACGGCGGTATCTTCAGGCTTCATAAACTAGGACATAAGGACGCAGGAATAAGGCAAATGTAAGCGTTCGGCAGATAAAAAACCACAGTGGTAGTTGAGCGTGGTTTTTCGCTTATAAAAAGTGGTGGGTAGACTTATAAAACGTGAGAGTTCGCTTATAAAAGGTGGTACTAAAAGGTATAAAAAGTGGTTTTTCGCTTATAAAAAGTGGTTTTATACCATTATATACTATTGAATATCAGACACTTATGAGTACTACAAATAGACAAGGACTAACAAATAAACTCACAAAGGTTGTTGATGCCGAATCCGAATAGCTTTTTAGGGTGGTGGTTCAAAACCCAGACCAAACAAACAAAAAAACAACAAAAAAAGAAGAGGACCCTGACGACCACAGGGATTGCACTTTTCTAAGCAAACCCATAACATTAGCCACTTAAAACCACTTTTTATAAGCAGCTGCAGGAACTGCTGAATCTTGGGCTACCCACCCCCTTCCACCACTTTTTATAAGTCACCACCACTTTTTTTCGGCAGAAGAACAAATTTACTAACTTTAAACTAACTTATGACTAATAACGAATTACCACGTTTTATAAGTGTCTTTCCTCCCCTACTGCCCGAACTAGCACGTTTTATAAGCGAAACCCAGCCTTGACAACAACAGTACACTCACGCTTTTGCCTGGCTAAAACGCCGTTTTGGCTTTGAAATCGGGCATAATTGGACTTTCTGCCCCGTAATGACTCCCTACCGCCATACCTGCCCCAGTGGGAAGCGGTGAGAACAAAGCTTATAAAATGTGAGAGATACAGCGCCTGCCCGGCACTTACTCCACCATGGCTACACCCTACCCCTCCCCCACTGCCCAAAAAAGAAGGCCAGCCCCGAAGGAACCGGCTTTCCCAAGGCAACTGTCTGCTACCCCTCCCCTACTTGACCGGCGGCAGCTTGCCGGTTTTGCGCAGGTGTGCATCGTAGTGCCGGTGGGCAGCCTCCAGGTAATTCTTGATGGTGGTGGGCGTGTCCGGACCGGGCGTGGCCAGCAGCAGGCTCATCTTAATCTCCTGCACCACGGATTTGGCGATTTGGACCGTGTGTAGCGGTACTTCAGCCTCCGGGGCAGGCGCCGCGGCCGCAGCAGGCTTACGGCCCGCGTGGCACGTACAGGAGCGGCAGCCGGTGCGACCGGGGCCGGGGCTGCGGGCAGCGGCGCCGCAGCTACGGGTTCGGGCGCAGGAGCCGCAACTGGCGGAGCAGTTGCCGGTGTGGGGGCGCAACGGGCTCCACCGGCGTCGGCGGCGTGGTGGCCGTGCGGGTCGCCTCCCCTCCCATCCCGGCCCGGGCCTGCTGGCGAGCCTCTTCAGGTACTTCAATGCGGCGGCGCGGCGTGATTTGTGGTTTCTCGAAGCCCATTATTTCGCGGAGGTTGAAGCGGTGGATACGGTAGCAGCTGCGGCGGCGCGGCGGTCGGGCAGCCCCAGGCGCTCGATGAGCTCCTCGCACACGCGGCGGATTTCCTCGCTCGTGTCCTTGGAGCCGCCGGCGTAGCGCGACCAGGCCGGGTTGAGCAGGCTGTAAAGCGTCGAGGCCCGGGTGTAAGCCTTGCGGTGGCCCAGGTACGAGTTGAAGCGCGAGAGGCCCAGCCCGTCGATGTAGTCGTCCATCTCCTTCTCCTCCCGCTGCCCCGCCACGCGCTTGGTGGGCAGGCCGTAGTACTGAAAGTCAATCTGGGCGTCGTCGGCCGCTTTCTTGATGGCCTCCAGAATGGTCATAAACTCGGCCGTGGAGGCCCGGTCCAGGTAATCTGATACCAGGGGCACAATCACCGCGTCGCAGGCCGTCAGGGCGTTGAATACGTCGTCGCCGTCGGCGCGGCCGGGCACGTCGATGATGATCAGGTCGTAGTTGTGCTCCGGGTTGTCGATGAAGTCGAATATCCGGCTCAACTGCCAGGGGTACACGTCGTAGGGATACTGGGCATCGGGGTTGGTTTCACGCAGCTTGGCGAAGTTGGCTGCGTCGACCTGCTCGCGGGTCTTGACGATGCTCTGCTGGTAGTCGCAGTCCAGGACGGCGATGCGCAGCCCGTACTCGGTTGCCAGCGGAGCGGCGAGCACGAGGGCCAGCGTGGATTTACCGGAGCCCCCTTTCTGGGTGGCAAAGCTGATAACCTTGGACATAGTAGGTGCGGGGTAAAGTCGTGGAGGGACGGTGGCGCAGAGGCCAGCGCAATAGTAAGCCAAAAGTAATAGAAAAGCAGAAAGGCAGAAGCGCAGACCAGCACTTTTGCGGAAAAACATAAGTGTTATTCTGCAGAAAAACTGTTTTGTACTTATGGTTTTAAACTGAATTGAAAAACAACAGAAAAATAGAAATACCGATCCGTCTAAAAGCACTTCTGCCAAAGTGTGATTCTGCAGAAATGAGAAATTGCAGAACCACATTTCAGTAGTCAGGAAAGGGACGATTTCTTGTGTAAGCAACAGAAATACAAAACAACAGAATTGCACAACAACAGACTAAGCGCACAGTTGCTACGTGATTGCAGGAGAGTGCTTAGACTGCAGAAATGTAGAACAACAGAAAAGCAGAACGACAACTCCGGAGTTAGCCGGCCTTGAACTTTGGTGGTATCACATTGATAACAGAAATGCAGAATTGCAGAACTGTAGCCGGAATGACAATAGAATGAAGCCCGCGCTGCCAGTTTCCAGGAAGTGTTTATCGGATAAAAGCGCACAGGCAGACACCAGGTGGTGGCCTCCTGCCAGAGCCTCTAAAAGAGTCGGTGGCGTGAATAGGACACCGTGCACGGTGCCATACTGCGCGGAAATAGGGATGGGCATAAACACGCAGCAGGAAAGATGCGTACTAGCTTATCACTAACTTTTTGCTAATCATAGAATAGCCTTAGCAAGAAGAACACTGCAATCCTAGAGCTAACGCTCTATTCTTGAGTGATTTAGCAATCAGCAGAGTTGATTTTGTGGCCAGACGAGGTCTAAGTAACTGATTTCAAGCGCTGAAAATGGCCCACTGGGGCCCAATTGGAAACCATCACCATGAGCACGGAGCTACGCAGGCGAGTCACCCTGGACAACATTGTTTACCGGAAAGGCGAAGCGGCCGCGGCCGAAGTGGGCGCCAGTCTCGGGGCCTACGCCAGTGCGGCGGTGGACTACTTTGCCACCCGTGGCTTGGACCCCCGCGAGACGGAAGCACGCGAAGGGCAGCTCATCATGCGGCAGATAAAGAAGCTCGGCGACCGGGTGTTCGGCTTTCTGCAGGAGCAGGAGCGCACGCTGCTAACAGCCATGCTAGAGGAAATGCTGCGCACCCGCATCACGCTTGACCGGGTGTTGCGCATGAACGAAATTCTGGTGGGCAACCTGAACGCGCAGTTGGAAACGCTCAGCGAAGCGCAGCTGCAACGGCAGCAGCAGGCGCTGCAGCTGCTGCGTCAGCGCAACGAGGAAGCGGTAGAAAAGCAGGTACGGGAAGCGTTGCAAGCGGCCCAACAAGACGGGCCGGGCAAGCGCCGCAACCCGGCCGAAAGCCCGGTAGGGAAGGGGCAATAGGGAGAAAAATGTCGGTTACTGCAAGCTTAAATTCACTCCATATTGTTGATGTACGCCAAATTAATTAATCCAAAGACGCACGGCAAAGCGGCGTATACCAACACCGGTAGTTGCGCGCAAACGCTGAATTATTTGCAGCACGAAGCGGTAGGGGAGGGGCAGGAAGCCGCGTTTTTTAACGGTGATTCCGACGAGCTCAGCGCCGCGCAGCTGCTGCACAGCATCGACTCCAACGTAAAAGGACTGCGGGCCACGGAGGCCAAATTCTATTCCCTGGTGCTGAGCCCAAGCGAGCAGGAGTTAGCCCACATCGGCAGCGACGCCGGCAAGCTCCGGGGCTACACCCGCGAGGTGATGCGCCAGTACGCGCAGAACTTCACCCTGCCCGGCGGCCGGCAGCTCGGCAGCCAGGACCTGGTCTGGGGTGCCGTCCTGCATCAGGACCGTACACACCGGGGCACGGACCCCGAGGTGGTAGCCGGTACGGCCAAAGCCGGTACCAAGCGGGCAGGCCTGCAGGCCCACGTGCACATCATCGTCAGCGCCCGCGACCGGAAGCAGCAGATAACCCTTAACCCGGGTGGGCGCCGGCAGCGGTTTGACCTGATGCGCTGGCAGGCCGCGGCGGGCCGGCAGTTTGAGCGGCAGTTCGGCTATGAGGCGCAGGCCCACGAAAAGCTGCGGCCTCGGGCTACCCGGCCGCGCGACCCCGCCCGCGACGCCGGCCGGTTACAGAAGATTACCGAGCGCGTGGCCGGCATCAACTTGCTGGTGCCCCAGGAGCAGCGCCTGGCTCCGGAGCGGGTGCAAGACATAGCTGTGGCCCGCGCGTTCGACAAGACCTTTTACCGGATGCTGAGCCGGGTAGAAGAACGCGCCCGCGACGGCCGCCCCATCGACAACGCCCTGCAGCTGCTGAGCACCGGGCGGGAACAGGCCCCGGCCCCGCAGCGCCAGGCGGCCGCGGCCCTGCACGCGGTGCAGCACCTGGTGCGCAGCACGCATGCCGACCAGCCGGAGCGCACCGAGCAAGTAGCCGAGAGGCCCGGCCGCCGCAGCGCGGAGCTCGACATCGAGATGTAAGCCCGCATACCCTTCATTCTCTCCACTACCCTATGACCAATCATCCTCCCCAGCCGGCGGCCTCTTCTCAAACTTTTGCGCTGGTTATTGGCCTAGCGTTGCTAGGCCTGCTGGCCGGCGAGTGGTACGTGCTCCAGCACCCGGCGGAGCTAGCTGCCGCCCGTGCTGCGCAGCACCAGGCCCAGCAGGCGCCCCCGCTGACGCCCAGCCAGCGCCTGGCTGCCCGGCTGGCCATCCTCAACCAGCAGCGGGCCGAAGCACGGCGGGCGCGGCTGCAGCGGCAGGCGGCGCCCGTGGTGGGGAAACCGGCCGCCGAGTTGGCCACCCGCACGAGCCGGGCCGGCGACGAGGTGGTGAACAGGGGAGGGGCAGCAGCGGTGCGCGTGGCCAGCGCCGGGCAGGGGTTCAAAGGCAAGCTGCTGGTCAAAGCCGGCCGGTTCTACGACGCGGCGGGCGGGTATCTGCGGGTGCTGTTGCTGCTGGTAGCCGTGGCGTTGGTGTTTCTGCCGTCCACGCCGGAGCGCAAGCCCGGGCAGGCCCGCCGCAAGCCCCTGCGGCCCCGGGCCGTGCGCATCGTGGTGGCCAGCTGCGCGGGCCTGTTCCTGCTCGGCGCCTACGTGCTGCTGGGCATTGCCTCGTATTCGGCCGGCTTTATTCGGGTGGGCTACCCCGTCGCGGCAATGCTGGTACTGGCCAGCGGCTTCGTGGTGGGGCTGCTGCAGGCCCTGACCAAAAGCCCAGACTTTGGGCTGAGCGTGGAGCGCCGGAAAGTGGATACGCCCGATGGGTTCAGCCTGCCCACGGAAGGGGGCGGTTGGGTGAACGTACCCAATCCGTACCGGGGCGTGCTGGTGCTGGGCGGCGCCGGGGCGGGCAAGACTTACTCCATCGGGGAGCCGGTGATTGAGCAGCTGGCGGCCAAGAACTTTGCCGGCCTCATCTACGACTTCAAATTCCCGGTGCTGGCCGAGACGGCGCAGAAAGCACTGGAGCTGGCCGGGCGCCGGCCGGGTCCGCCGCGGCTGCGGCCCAACGGGGAGCCCGAGCCGGCGGTGGTGCTGCACGTCATCAACTTCCGCGACCTGCAGCGCAGCGAGCGGGTGAACCCCTTGCGGGCCGAAGATATGCCCGTGGTGGCCTTTGCCGAGGAGTACTCGCGGGCCATTATCAACAACCTCAACCCGGCCAGCATCCGCAAGATGGAGTTTTTCGACATCAGCGCGGTGGCCTACCTGACCGGCATCATCTGGTTTTACAAAAAGCACTTCCCGCGCTACTGCACCATTCCCCACGTGGTGGCCACGGCCATCCACAAGGACTTCAAGCACGTGCTCTCGATGCTGGAAACCGACCCCGAGTGCGCCGGCATGGTGCGCAGCATCGTGACGGCCGTGGAGCAGCGGGCCGAAAAGCAGGTAGCCGCCGTGGTGGGCACGCTGCAGGTGATTCTGAACCGCATCAACTCCCCGGAAATCGTGTGGGTGCTCACGCCCGATGAGGAGAAAGGGGAGGGGTTCTCGCTTAACCTGAACGACCCGAAGCAGCCGGCATTGCTCTGCATCGGCAACGACCCGACGCTGAAAGAAACCTTCTCGCCAGTGGTCAGCTGCATCATCACGGTGGCCATCAAACTCATGAATCAGCAGCACAAGCACCGCAGCTACGTCTTCCTCGATGAGGCCGCCACCGTGTACGTGCCGGGCTTGGAGCTGCTGCCGGCCACGGCCCGCAGCAACAAGGTGGCCACTATTTACATGACCCAGGATTTGGCTCAAATGACCGACGCCTATGGGCCTGAAAAGATGAAGGTTATGGTCTCCAACCTCAACAACCAGTTTTTCGGCAAGGTCAACTCCCTCGACACGGCCAAGTTCATTTCCGAGCTCGTGGGCCGGGAGGACAAGCAGATGGTCAGCACCAGCACCGGCAAAAGCCAGGGCGGAGCCGGCAGCCACGGCAGCCACAGCTCCAACCTGAGCACCAGCTACCAGGAGCGCAACCTGGTGCGGGTGCAGGACGCCATCAGCCTGCAGCAGGGCGAGTTTATCGGCCAGACCGTGGAAACCGAGCGCACCTTCTTCCAGGGTGTCATCTCCCGGGCCGACGCTACCCCGGAGCGCTTTCCGCTGCACCCGGTGGCCACGTTCGGCGACTGCGAAGCGGATAGCGCCGAGATGCTCTCGGTGGTGGTGCAGGATAATTACCGGCGGGTTAGCCAGCAGGTAAAAGAAACCCTGGCCCTGCACGCAAACATCTTAGCAGGAGCCACAAAGAATGAGGTGGAATAGCCTCGAAAACCCATCAGAAAGCGACGTTCAGCCCCTTTTTGGTGTTGAGTAAGTACACAGCACCCAGACTCCAATCCCTATGATGAAGAGCTTTTTTACGCCGGCCCCGGCCGGCCTGAACCCCGAGCAGCTCGCCGCTCGCCAAGAGCGGGAGCGCAGCGCCAACAACTCCATTGCCATCCTGATGAGCAACGGCCCGGCACCGAGTCCGGAGAGCGTGGCCATCATGCAGCGCTACGTGGACGGCGAGTTGAGCATCGACGAGGCCATTGAGCTCAACGACGCAGTGCTGCTGGCGCGCTACCAGCCGGGCGCGGCCCCGGCCAGCCCTGAGGACCAATCCGCCCGCTGATGGTAGCCGGCGACCGATTCAGCGACGAGAACGGAGTACGGATAAACCGGCTGGGCATCACCGATCCCCAGCAACTAGCTCAGGCCGAAACCGACTCCTCCCTGCTGCGTCTGCAGCGGCTCAACCTGCAGGGCGGCATCCCCGGCGGGCGCTACGACCATGCCCACCTCAAGCAGGTGCACCAGAAGCTGTTCGAAGGCGTCTACCAGTGGGCCGGCGAAACCCGGGCCGACCGGGAATTTCAGGGCCATAAGCCTACGTACGTCACCGGCTTCAAGGAAACGATGACCTACGCGCCCTACAAGGAGATTGAGCAGCGCCTGAACGCCATCGGCACACAGCTGGGCCAGGAGAACTACCTAAAGGGGCTACCGGCGGAGAAGTTTGCTGAGCGGGCCGCCTACTACCTTGACCAGTACAACCACACTCATGCCTTTCGGGATGGCAACGGACGCACGCTGCAGGCTACTTTTGTGCAGCTGGGCAAGGAAGCCGGCTACCAGGTTGACTTTGCCCGCATCGACCCGGCCACGCTCAACCGGGCCCGCGACCTGGCTATGGTGCGTCCGCACGCGCCCGAGGAAGCAGCCAAGAACCTGCAGGCCTTGAAGGCTATGTTTGAGCAGGTAATCAGTCCGGCCCCAGGGCTCGAAGCAGAAAAGATACGTGACCCTAGCCAGGCGCGGCCACTGGCGGCCTTGTCAACGCAGATGCAGGCGATGGATGCCCGGCGCGAGCTGCAGGTGACCGGGTACCGGGTGATGGACATTGTGGCCAATATGCCCGGCGCTGGCAATTACGAGAAGGGCGTAGCGGTGGGGAAGGGGGTAGAGGCGACAAACCTGAATCCAGCGGCTGTTCAGACGCACCTAGTCCAGTTTCAGCAGGCAGCAGAGAAGATTGCCAAGCATCCCGCCCTGCAGGGACCCGATGCCCGCCAAGACCAAACGGATGCCAGGCGGTTTCGGGAAGCAGCCGGCCAGGTAAGCACAATTGCCCGGCAGCACAGCGTTGCTCAGCACACTCGGCAAGAGGTTGGAGGGCAATCATCCACTCATGAGCAAGCCCAGGCCGCATTCGGTGTGGCAGCCACGCAGCTGGCCCGGGTCTTACGCGAGCACGGAGAGCCGCTGGCCGCCGCTCGCCTGCAGGAAACAATCCGCCACGTGGATCGCAACCCGTACCTGGGAGGATTAAACCGCGAGAATGTCGACCGGGCAATAGCAACGGCTGAAAAGCTACCCGCGCTCAACAATAGTCGTTCGCTGGAGGAGTTGCGCAATGCCGCAACGGTATTGCAGCTTCCTGTCCAGGCGACCGAGCGACAATCTGCCAGCCCCGATCTGACCGTTCGGGGTGCTGACCAGTTGCAGCGATGAATTTGCCTGCAGCTAGTCAAGGCCGGGCAAGCAAGCTCCGCTAACAAAAGCCATCAGCGCGTTACAACCAGGCACTGGGTGGTCATCTTCTCCTTCTTCCAAACAAGGAGCGTCTCCCGTAGCGGGCCTCCGCCTTGTCAAGCGCTTCTTCTGCTTTGGACGACTCCGCAGGTGGTGGATACCGCTCGCGTAGCAGGTCATCCAGCAGAAAATCCGGCGCATGAAAAAAAACATCGAGACCAATGGTCTCCTCAAAGCGGGAACGCTCCTTTAGCTGGTGCTGATATGCATTGTAATACCCGTGTTTGAGATATACGAGCACTGAGTAGCGTCCATCGGTCAAATCGTGAATGATGTTCTCCACATAGAACATGTATTCTCCGGTCACGGCCCGCAGGAAATCCAGCTGTAGCTGTTCGCCAACCCGGGGTGTGATGGGTAGGCGGCAGCTGAATGTCTGTGAGGCCCGCTGGCCAGTCAGGATGAGTTGGTGCTCTACCTGCTTGAAGGGTACGGCATCGGCATCGCTTTCCAGCAGGTGCAGGTAGGCCGCATATAATGCGTCAAGCCAGCGGCGGTATTTGGACGGGGAAATACCTAGGTCCTGCTGTAGCTTTTTGCCCGTGGGAACCTTTGCGTCGCTATCAAGAGCGAACAAGACTTTCGCCAGGGGCTGCCACTCCGCATTCTGCTCAGCAAGGCGGCGCAGCACCTTGGGTACTGTTACTAAGTCACGCGTCATCTCCTCCGACTTCATCGGGGCGTTTCTTCCGGCTGATAGGATTTAGGCATGGCAAAGCGGATTTAGGAGTGGAAGGATTAGCAAACCACAGGCTAACTCCCTCTGCTTTACTCTTTGTAGTAGCCAGCGAAGTCAACCAGATAGATATGCCCTCGGGTAGCGGCATTCTGCCGCCAATTCTTCAGCGTGTAATCGGTGTTGTGTTTCTCATCATATTGTTGCGAATCCTGGTAGGTGTAATAGCTAACGCCGGAGACCGCCAGCCCCAGCAGCTCGTCTACCCGCGGCTCCTGCTTGAATGCCCCGTTCTTAACTGTCCAACCTGCCAACCGTTGCACCATAGCTGCCATTCAGCCCAGGATTTTCCGTTGAATGCCTTCTGAACCTTTATAAGCTTCACGGGGTCACCAATCTTGATCTTGTGACGAATGAACTCATACGTTCTATCCTCCCGAGCACCCAGGAGATAAACAGCTTGTCTAGCCCGGGCTTGACGATCCGGCCAGGCGTTGCTCCTTATTGGCCAGCTGGTACGCCCGCCCTTCCTGCACGGCCGCCTCCCGGTCGTATTGGATGACGGCCAAGCGGTACCGGGCCCGGGTATAAGCTACGTACAGCAGCCGCCGCTCTTCCTCCGCCACCTGGCGCAGGTTGAGTACTGGCCTCCCGTCCCTATCGGTAGCGAAATCGGCAAAGGATGGCGGAATGAGCACGGCGTCAAACTCCAGCCCTTTCACCTTGTGCATGGTCGTGAGCACTACTTCCCGCCGCGAGTGGCCCGGCACCAGCTCCGGCATGTGCTTCTCGTAGAGCTTCATGAAATGGCCATCATCACGTCGGGCCATGTCATCAATGAAGTCCAGCAGGTCCTGATTTGTGGCGTCGTCTTCCTGCTCAACCCTGAACTCCCGTACCAGGCAATGTACCAGATGGATCAGGTACTCGTCCCACACGCCGGCAAAGCTTTGCAACGTCTGCTGTTTAGCGCGGGCAAACTCCTGCAGGTAGTTAGGGCTGAGGGGCGCTTCCGGATTTTGCTGGTAGGGCTGAAGCAGGTGCTGAAATTCGCGCGAGGTTACCGGCGAGCTGGAGGCCCCTTGGATACGCAGGGCCACATCGGGCGGAAGGGTTCGGGACTGCAGTTCGTTGAAAGCGCGGAACACCTCATCGTTGGAGCGCAGCATGACGGCAACCTGCTGGTAGCGCTTGCCCGGCTCGTATTCGGTTTCTGTTAGCAGCTCATCGAGCTTCACTTTCCAGTCAGTCTTGGTTTCCCGGAAAGACAGCAGCTCGCAATAGCCCATATTTCGCGCAGGCTTTCGAACGGGCTGCAGGGGTGGAATTGAAAACCGGTCCGGGTTATTGGCCAGCAGCCGGGCCGCCGCCTGCAGGATGCCGGGGTAGGAGCGGTAGTTGTTGCTTAGGTAATGCTTTTGGGGCTGATACAGCTCCTCAAACTCCGCATAATAGGGATACGGGTCAACCTCACCTCCCTCTGCTACGCGCTCATACCCGTAAATGCTCTGATTAGGATCGCCAATAACGCAGAGCTTGGCCGAGCCAACGGGAGCAATGGTTTTGAGCATGGCCAGGCGCTCACCCGTTATGTCCTGAAACTCGTCCACGAACACGTATTCAACTGGCCCCAACTGCTGGCGAATCAGCCGCGGATTATGGGCCAGCGCCCGGGCCAGCTGCGGTACCCACTGGCTGAACTCTATGCCCTCCAACTCTCCTTGCAGGCAGCGCCGGCATAATCCATGGAAGGTGTACACGTGCAGTCGCTTAATGAGCTGCCCGTAACCCAAGGCCCGAAACAGCGTGCTCAACCGGTCCTTGAGCTCAACTACCACGGCCCGGTTGTACGCCAGTACCAGGATCTGGTCTGGTGGGATATTGTTCTTCTGGATCAGGCGAGCGACGCGTAGCGTCAGGGTGTGCGTCTTGCCGCTGCCGGGCCCGGCAATCACCTGCAGGTTATCGCTTAGCGGCGCATCATAGACCTGCCGCTGCTCCGCACTGAGCTTCTCCTCGGCATCCTTAAGCGCCTCCTGCCGAAAGGCCCGCAGCATGGCATGGTCAGGGCCCAGGTGATCTGCCAGCAAGCCTACCAGGTCAGCGCTACCCTCACAGGCAAAGTACTGCTTGATAAAGGCGTCCTGTTTTTGATGGGGCATCGCGGCCAGGCATTCCAGAGCCAGCAGCCGAAGCTTTTTAAGCTCCGTTCCTTCTAAAAACTGCTGATGGGTCTGGTAATCCCGCGAAGACTGTTCCTCGTAGTCAGGGGTGGTTTGATCCAGCAGGAACAGCTCAATGCCCATGGGCATAAAGCTGCCGCCCCTTTGATGTAGCCTAGCGCCCGCGCCAGAAACAGCAGGCTATCTAAATAATCTACCCCGCTTCTTCCAGTTCCAGCGCCACCACCATGTCGGCGTAGTTGAAGGTGTACTCTCCCGTGAGCGTCTGAGCAGTCACATACTGTAGCAACGCCAGGAGCCGTTTTTTTAATTCGGCCAGGGGCTTGCGCCAGAGAGAGTCGTGGCGGTTACCGTTATAAATCAGCTGCGTTACGCCCGGCTCACTGCGGTCGCGCACGTTCATGACGGATTGCAGCCGCGTGTTAGGCAGCAGCCGTACCAGCTTCAGGGCGAATTTAGCCCGCTTCTCCCGCCAGTCCGCTGCCAGATCCTTAGCGGTTGTCTTCTTGTCAACCGGCTTCCCTTTTTTGAGCGGTGTCCAATAGATGTGGTCCGGCTGAAGGTGTTCAGCCGCCACTTCCCCCACCAGCCGGTCCAGCTCATTGCCGTCCAAGCTGCGTTGCGTCTGGGGAGCTATTGGGGCCAGGAGACGCTCCGCCAGCAGAAACACCGACTCCACCAGCGGCAAGTCCCGTTTGTTCCAGCGGGATTCCTGCCAGGCTTTGAGCTCTGCTTCCCGCAGCTGCGTCAGCTCCAGATGCAGTTTCCGGTCAATGGATATGGCCTTGATCTTCTGGGCCAGAAACAGAAACCGGAACAGCTCGGCGTGTCGGCTTTTACCCGATAGCGCTTTGAGTTCTTCCATCGGCATGCTCACAGCGGTGGCTTCGCGATACTTCGATGCGTGCAGCTGGGCAATAAATTGCTGCATCTGCGCCCGCTCCGTATCGTCTTTGATTTTCAGATAGCTGGGCTTCTCCAGTAGCAGCAGAGGTAGAAACGAGGGGGTAAATAGCCCGAGGCGAATACGACCCAGCAGTTCCAGCCAGTGCAGCGCCAGGCGGAACCGGACATCGTCCTCTTCTTTCTCATCGGCATCCCGCTGCCACAAATCCAGCGGCAGTGCCAAGGGCTCATGCACCAGTGTATCCAGCTCCCGGTACTTCTGCGCATACTGGTGAATCAGCTGTTGTGTCTTCAGCACGTACTCCCAGCTCAGTGCGGATTTGTGCTGCAGGTCGCGCAGCACCTGAAAATCCCGGCTGGCCATTACACAAACGGCCTGGATAGGATGGGCTTCAGAGAATCCGGCTGCCTCCAGCGCAGCCCGGTTTCGGCCCGCCCGGCCTACCTCCTGCAGGAAATCCTCAAAGGCGGAAGAGGGTCCCAGGTGGTATACGTAATGGATGTTTTTGATATCCATTCCCATGCCGAAGGCCTTGGTTGCCACCAGCACCACCGTTTCACCCGTCTGATACGCGGCGTACTTGCGCTCCCGGTCAAAGCCATCCAGCCCGGCATGGAAGTAATCAATCTGCTCGGCCCAGGGCAGCCCCGCTTCAGTGGCCAGCTCACTAAGCTGTTGAACTGCTTCTTCGGCCCGGCGGCGGGTCCGCACGAAAATAAGTACCCGGCTCACACTCGCATCGAAGGTCTTCTGCTGCAGGTTCCGCACGACGGTTTCCGCCTGCTGGACTTCTTCCTTGACCCGCTCAAAGCTCATGCGGATGTGCTCCCGCACCGGATTATAGGCTATTTCTCCTGGTCGCTCTATCATACAAATAGCTGCGTAAACTCCTGATAGATCTTTTCTGAGACGGTGGCCGAAAACAAGAGCACCGGGAAACGGCGGGAGCTTCCTTCCCGGAAGCGCTGAACGGCCTTCCCGGAATACAGGTAGTCGGGCCGGAACTCGTGCCCCCATTGCGAAATGCAGTGTGCTTCATCGTACACCGCGTACTCCAAGCCTTGGTCGTTATTGAAGCGCTGCAGGAAGGCCTTGGTAAAGGCTCCGCTCCGGAAGCGCTCCGGGGTTATGAATAACAGGGAAATCTCCCCGCCCGCCAGCCGACGGTAAATCTGCGGCAGCTCATCCCGCTTATCCTGGTTGATGTATTCCACGCTGCTGTAAAAGCCAAGCTTCCACAGGGCATTTACCTGGTCTTCCATCAAGGCCTTGAGGGGCGTGACGACAATGGTCAACCGGTTGGTAAAGGCGCTGCGGTACAAGGCCGGGGCCTGGAACAGCAGGGATTTGCCCCGCCCGTGGGCAGCGAGACCAGTAAGTCCGTCTGGGCGGGAAGGATCTTATTGAGATAGGGCTGCTGGTGATCATACCAGGGATGGCCCTCCAGAAAGACTTTGCTCAGCAAGGTCTTGGCTTCCTCCAGGTCCAGCGTAAACTCCTGTTCCGGACGGGCACTCAGCAGCACCTGGTCGATCGTATGAGCGGCAGTGAGGTATTCCTCCTCGGTGGCCCAGAGAGCATCCGTGAAGTACTTCTGCATCTGCCAGGACTGCTCCAGGGCGGGAAAGTCACCCAAGCGGGGGTCCAGCAGCCAAAGATGATTGTCATCGTGGTTGTCCAGTAGCCGGGAGCGCAGCTGCTGCACCAGTGGCTGCTGCAGCTTCAGCAGGAAAAACAGGTCACGCTCGAGCACGTCCTCCACGCTGCTGTCCTCAGCGGAACGGTTCTCCGGGGAACCAACCGACTCGCTTGCCTCCACGTCCCGGGACTGTAGCCTTGCCCGGTCGAATAGCTGGGAGCCCCGGGCCAGAAAGTAGTTTTCAAGCAGGTTGAAGCTTTCCAGCACAAACTGAACCGGTCCCAGGTAATTAGCTTCTACCACGGCCGTTGCCTGACTGATCGGCACAATCAGGAGCCGCCGGCCCGATCCGTACTGGTGCAATAGCTCCAAGCGACGACCCAGCGCGGCCTCCCGCCGCGGTATGAAAAAACCCTGACCCGGAAATATGCCTCCAAGGGCTCTACTTCCTCGAACCGCTGCAGGAGCAATACCAGGGGGAGAAGCTGCTGCGCTCCAAGATTTCCTTAACCAGAATGGCTTGTAGCAGCCAATAGCGGGAACGGTAGATGGTTTCCGGGTTGAAAGGCGTAATGCCCAGCCGTCGCTGCAGCGGCAGCTGGGCTAATCCCAGCCACGTTACCTGCTGACGAAGAAGTGGGCGCTCCGCTCCACTCACTACGTGCATTCGCGACGGCGCCAGTGAGGTAAGGAGCGCCTCCCAGTCAAAGCTGCCCCAGATGCGAAACTGTCCGTACAGATGCTTTTCCAACCACAGATTGGTATAGGCGGCAGGAACCTGTGCCCCAAGCTCCGCCGCCTGATCACGGCGGAGCGCTACGAAGCTCTGGCCACCAGAAAATTTGATCCATGCGGGCCGGGTGGCCGGGCTCGCCAGCACATCAGCGGTGGCCAGCTCCCGCAACAGCAGCTTGCGGCCTAACGTGATGAGGTCAGGCTCCAGGACGATCACTTCCAGGTCTGGCTGGTCCTGTAGCTGCGTCAGGTGCGCCAGCAGCTGCTCCGCACTCAGGCAGATTCGCAGCCCATCCTGCCACAATGGTGTCGTCGGGGCGTGATGACACTTGCTAAAGTCCACGATTGCCTGCAGGCGGTGCCGGAAAGCCGGAGCCATATTGGCCGGCACGGTGGGAATCTGGGCTTGCCGGCAATACCGGAAGTATCGTCCCGCGATAACGCGCTCAGCCGGGTGGTCTACCAGTTGTTCCAATACCGGCTCCTGGAGCACCTGCCGATAAGGAGCTGGCGTGTTGTCTGAATCCCAGAAGCTCATGAAGGACTCGGTTCGCAACTCGTTCCATAGCTCGGTGGGAGCCAGCACGAGTGTGCGCGGGGAGGTGCTCTGCTGCAGCTGCTCCCGCAGCAACCGCTGTCGCGAGGAGGGCTGCGGCTGCGGCCGCAGGTAGTCAGCAGCTTCGCGTCGCAAATCGGCTGCGGTTAACCATGCTTCCTGCTGCTGCGTCCGCAACCGGGTCAAGGTGTCCACCACTGCCGCGCCAAACAGGGGTGATAGCTCTTCCCACTCCGCTGGGGAAAGTAACAGCACCCGTCTTATCTGGGTTAGGAAAAGCTTTAGAGCAATCTCAGCATCCGCTTGCGCCTGGTGGGCAGTGCGCAGAGCCAGCACCTGCCAGTCCACGCTTAGTGCCATCTCAACTGTGAGCGTGTCCCAAAGGAAGTCCGCTTGCAGCTCCACGTCATGCTCCGCCAGCACCGGTGCGTCAAAATCGGTTAGGTTATGTCCCACCAGCAGGTACGGAGCGCTGTCGGCTACTCGGAACCGAAGCTGCTGCACCCGCTCCTCCACGGCGGTATCCCCTGGCCCGTATGCCACGCGCCCGGCCGGCCCCAGGCAATTTCGTGGATGACTTCCCGGTCGCTCTCCAGATCAAGGCCCAAAGCGGAAAAGGTATCAAGGAGCTGCTGATCCCGGCCGGCCCGCACCCTGTCCAGCAGCAGAGGGCCGTTAGCCGGCGTTAACCACTGACTCACCGCAAGCAGCTCTTCATCCGTCAGCTGCGCCGCTACTCTATCCTGAGCCGTTGGCGGCAGGATGTTGAACTGGGCGAGTGCCGTCTCCCGCGGAAAAGCATGATGCTCCTCTTCCAACCAGACTTCCAAGTGTGCGGAGGCGGGAAGTGCTTCAAAAAGCTGTTGCTCGAGCTCCTTCGCGGCATCCGCAATGGCCATTCGGGCAATACGGCGGCGCTGACGGAAGACCTCGACCTCAGTGGTGGTGCCCGCCTGTTGCAGCCACAGCGCGACGACCTCGTTGTAAACCTCGGGGTGCATCTTGGCCAGAAGTCCTTTAAGCTTGGCCAGATCTGCGTGCAGCTGTTCACCGTCCTGCTGAGGCAGGCAGGCCAGGCAGAGCCCGGCCAAGGTATGGTGCGGCGTACTAGTCCACCACGTCACAGCGGCTTCGGACGCGGCCAGCAGGTGAGCTAGTGGAGTCGCTACGGCTAGGTGACCAGCCAGGGGCGACTGGTAGTACAGCCATAGCTGCCAGGCATAAAATGGTGTCGATCGATTGAGAACCGTTTGCACCGACTCGGCAAGTAAAGCCGGCAGATGCTGGCTGATTTCTGTCAGCGCCTGTATGGCCGGACTCCACGACTCGGTATCCGTTACCGGGCGGATGCGGCTTAGTAGTTCCAGAGCGGTTGCTGCCCGTGCTTCTTCGGGTAGTACGCGTAGCAGAGTCAGGAGGGTATCTACGTCCACGTGCTGCTGCACCCGGTGAAGCAACGCCAGACTCTGGCTGAGGGGACGTGCCCAACGAACCTCCAGGGTGCCCGGCTTCTTTCTGCTGGGGCCTTCGGCAAATAGCACCCAGTCCTTTAGCTGGGGCAAGGTTCCAAAGGCGGAAAAATGCCAGAAAAGCTTTTCACTCGCGCCTCTTTTCAGCAGAAAGCCAAAGCCCCGTTCTCCAATTACGTCGACTACCTGCCCCAGATACATCTCATCATCCCCGGGTTGCTTTGCCGCTGCATTCTTAGGTCTGGTAGCGCGATTTTGACCTCCCGCTTTGGGCTGCTGGGCGGCTTGGGCTGCCGGCGAAGGCTCCTTTTCGTCTGCAGCCGGTGTTGTACTTAACAGGCTTTGCGTCTCCGCGAGCAGTTCCAGGTTAATAGTGTGATTGTTGCGGGGAGGCTGGGGCTCTTCCGAGGTCTGCTCCGTAGTCTCCAGCGGGGCAATGTCATCTGGGTGGGGAATACCCAGTTCATTACTCAATATTGTTAGCCAAGCAGGCGGAGCCGTCCTTACGAACTTCAACTGTGCTTTTATTCCGTGCTTACCCAGAATATCTTCCAGCTGCTTGGGGCTGATCTTATAGTACTGATAGATTTTTGCAAGCTGCATAACAAGATTGACCGGGTAGAAATGCACTAAGTGCCAAAGAGAGCTAAGGTAGGTTGTTTTTGAGTCCTGTTTTAGTCAGAATGGAAAGATATAGCACAGGTATTAAGGTCCTATGTTCAACTTCGATCCCCTAGTCTGATTTTCAACACGATGGGTCTAGGTGGCGGCAGGTACACAGATAACGCGGATCAATTAGTGATTTAGCTACGCTTGCGTGGCAGGCAGGCAGGTACATCCGGAACTGGCGCAGACGCTTTGGTAACCCCGTAGGCGGAATGTAGCCAGGTTCGCAGTTGATCCTCGTCCAACTCCCGCTCCAGGGAGTGGGTCAGCTTGTTCTCGAAGCGGGCGCGTGCCAGCAGCAGCTGGTAGTAGGGATCATACCGGCCAGCCGCAAGCTGCAGGTACACGGTAATTTTTCCTTCCTGGTATTCCGAGGTAATGCTCTCCACAAAGTAGGTGTCGTGCCCGGTTATAGCCCAGAGAAAGTCAAGCTCAACATTCTCACCCACCTGTGGGACGCGGGCCAGCTGGCACCAGACCAACTGGTTCTGTCTATGACCTGGTATTATGAAGCAGTGCGTAACCTGTGGGCACTGGATGACAGCTTCCTCGGCTGCTAAAGCAGCAAGGAAGGCCTGATAAAGCAGTTCCAAGGTCGGCCGGAACCGGGTCGCCTTGAGGTGGGCGCGCTGCTGCAACAGTGCTAGGGTGGGAGGTTGATCCGGTTTCTCCCAGGCAAGCAGCAGGGCCAGCAGCGAGTCGTAGGGTTGTTCCCGCCCTTTCAGCCCTGAGAGGGCCAGCGGGGAGCGCAGCAGGTCACGCAGCAGGTCCCGGGTGGGCAGCGACTCTATCTCCCGCTGATCATAGTACTTTGGCATGGGTTACTTGCTTAAAATAACCACTCAATATCGTCCAAAGTCTTTATGATCTATCCCAGCCTGTTGCGGCCGACCTCGCAGGAGAGCTTCCCCTTGCCCAGCGGCCCGCTGGCAATCCCTAAAGCTGAGCTGGCCTTGCGCCGCTGGGCTGGAGCGCCGGTAGCCAACACGTTTGGGGGCAAGTCACTCATCGACTTTGCTGGCCGGCCCCTGTTCGCCGAGTTGTGCGTCTACGAGCTGCTCCGACTATCCGGATGGGGGGCCCGGTGGGTGGAAACGTACGGGGCCCCGGCAATGAGGCCGAACCATTTCACGGCGTGGACTGATGACCGGTTGGGGATGCAGCAGCACGATCCAATCATGGAGCCTTGGGTCATTGATACCTTGGAGCGCATAGCTGCGGCTAACTCAAGCAGCTACGCCGGCTGCTGGGATGTTGTCGGCTGGAATGGGGCAGATCTCCTGTTTGCTGAGCTCAAGCGCCGCAAGCAGGACCGGGTGCGTTCTACGCAGCACCGTTGGTTAGAAGCTGGGCTCCAAGCCGGCCTGAAGCCCGAGAACTTCCTGCTGGTAGAATGGGACTTCGCTGATTGAGAAGATTGTGCTCGTACACTCTGCTTCTGGTAGCTACCGTAGACCGGGGCTCTGCGTCGACAGGCGCTGGCGCCATACGGCAGCCAGCGCGAGAGCCATGGACTTGAATTCTTCTGGCGAAAACTCGTCGGTTTTAGCGTTGTTGCACCAGTAGCAGCAAAGCGCCATGTTATTCTTGGTGTAGCCCTGCTCAGGATCCCGGCAATCAAACTCAAAGGTGCTGCCCCGGGTACTGAGCCGTTTGGTGCGCACCAAGCCGCGCTCGATTAGCTCGCGAAAATCGCTTTCTGTGAGCTCGCAGTACTCGCAGGCCAGCTCACCGGTTTGCGAACTCACCAATTGCTTGAATTCTTCAGCGGTGATACAGTGATGCTTGTCGTGAATTGCCCGCAACTCGGCCTCCAGCGACGGGTTGTCCGCACGCCATTGCCGGATGGCGGTGTCCAGGCTCTGCACGGTTTGACCGTGAGCAAACTGTTCGCTGAGGCTGCGTGCCTGATGGGAGCGTAAGTAAGCGGCTCTTTCCTCTGCTGCCGGCTGAAAGTTACGGTATACGTCTTGGCTAATGTGCTCTATACGCCCGTCAGTGCTCCGCAGGTAGCTCGTGGTAAGGAACAGATCGAAGTGGCGCGCAAAGCTGCGCTTGCGGATAGCGCTGTATCGCGTGGAAAGAGGCTGAGCAGGCATTTATGAACGGAGCAGGGAATGGGTGCTGGCACTACTTTTTCGTGATTCTCAATCACAGAATCTGTTGCTCTTGCTCAAGTTGCAGTCGGCGCACAGCGTTTGCAGATTACGCAACTCCGTCAAACCGCCCAGCGAGTAGGGCAGCTTGTGATCGATCTGTAGTTTGGCGCCCTCAGCCGGTCCGTTACCGCACGCCACGCATTTAAAGCCATCAGCCTTCAAAATTTGGTATCGCATACCCAGCGGAATCGCCCGCTTACTCTTATTGGCCGCAACGCGTGGTGGCAGGCTCAGCAATTCATCATTCTCTTTGGCAATAGATTCATCAGAAAGCTGGAAAGAAGGAAGAATTTCCAACTGGTAGCCCTTGTTGCCCTGGTAGTGCCCTTTAAGCACGGAAACCACCAAAAAGTCGTTGAGCAGATCTTGAGCAGTGGTGTTTACCAGTTCTTTCCGGGCCGGGTCATAGATGCCGAGCAGCAGATCGTTGTTTTCGGTAACATCGTATCCAAGCCTGCGCAGCTGCTGGCAAAAGACTGCTTGCTTTTGCCGACGGTGGGCCTGGGCCAACACAGGGCTACCCTGGTACTGCTCAGCAAATCGGATCTTTTGAGTCAGGTAAATTACGCCTCCGCTCTCCTTCTCCGTGGTTAGATTCAGAGAGAACACCATTCCTTGTGTATTGCCCAGACGGGTGTAACAGAACAGGCGGTAGTGATCTGCTGAGTTTAGGTAAAGCTGCATTGAAACCTGTAACACCCTTGAAGCAGCGGAAAAGAGTACTCGTGCTTGTTGTCGAGCAAGTCAATACTTCCCTGATTGTACTGGATTCTGTCTGCAACCCCTTTAGTGCCTGGTAGCAGAAACTTGCCAATACGGAGATGCTTAGGGAGCATGGTCGCTTTCAAAAGCTGCGCAAATCCTAAGGCGTCAGCGTGTGATTCAAGAGTAGACATCAGGAGAATAGAATCATAGCGAGTGCAGTAAGGCGCCGGAATATGATTTGCGGGGCTGAGCAAGGTCCTTTCCTTCGCCACCTTGCTGGCCAGTAGCGCGGTTCGGTTTATCAACGATGTGGCTGCCGCCCATCACAGCCAGCGCTTCTACCATAAGTTATACTGTAGACCAGACCTATCCGCGACTACATTCCAGTTATTATTGCGGTCTCTGGCCGTCAGCTAAAAGTAAAACCAGACACCCAAATAGATATTACTGTTTGGCAAGAAGTGAAAGAATTTTGACGGACCTCGGTTGTTAACACTTGCATCCTGCATAAGTGAGTATAGAAAGCGCTGTGGATACTACAGACCGTGCTAACCGTAATAAGGAATGGTCTCCGGAGGAGCTAATTGCTACAGTTGAGGCATATGCCTCTGCCTATCAGCGAGAGGAGATAGGGGAAGAGGTTTCCTTGATGAGATTCTATCAAGAGTTGGCAACGCGCTTTGGACGCTCTTCGATTGAATATGCCTTTCGATTCAAGAACATATCATCTATTCTCGCCTACAAGGGACTGCCTTCGCTTACCTCTGTAAAGGGCGCTGTCAATCTCGAATCGCCGGCTATCGATATTATGACGGAGGCAATTCAGCACATGGGTCTTTTCATGCGTCACCTAGCAGCCTCGACGGAAGATCCTGTTCAACTCGAGGGTAGAGTTAGGGAGTTGATGCGTAAAGGATTGGGCCCGGAGCCACCCAAAGGATCGGACTCTCCTCTGGCCGGCTGCGCAGTCACTACACGAATTGCTCGCGATCCGATGGTTAAGGCATGGATTCTAACCATTGCCTCTGGTCGGTGCGAGTGCTGTCTAAAGTCAGCCCCTTTTCTGAAGACCGATGGAATGCCCTATCTTGAGGTGCATCACCTAAGGCGGCTGGCTGATGGGGGAAGCGACACGATCTCAAACACTGTAGCTGTGTGTCCTAACTGCCACCGCCAACTGCACTTTGGAAGCGACTCGACCAGCTTAGCAGAGCAGATGTTAGCTCGCCTTTCCCGCCTGCGGGCTGAATAGATGGCCGCTCTAACGCTATCATATGAGCAATAGGTGATTCTCCAACATGAAGGACAGAGGCTGGGGATATCCTTGGCGCTGGGAGCCCTAAAGCTGCCCAGCGCCACTCGCTATAAAAGTCTAGGCTAGGCGCATACGCCGACGCTGATTATGAGGCAGTAATTAGCTAGCCTGTGTGTCGGCTAGGCGCCTAGCCGACAGTGTACTTCTCATCGCAGATCCATTGGTAGCACTCCCTGGCCGGCGTCGGAGACTAAACGTGTCAAGATAGTGAACCACTTTGGGGAATTCATGCGAAGCTGCCGCGTCAGCAAGAGCAGCCTGCAGGCAGGCGGCAACTTCAGCGGTAGGTGAAGTTAAATCCCAAAAAGGATGAACTGCTACTACAATCATAGAGTCGCTGCGAAGCCCTTTCATAAACGAGCCATAGGTAGTCATCTCACCTCCGAACTGAAAGTCGCTGTTGAAATGGCTAAGCAAGTCTTCTGCATGATCCACCCACTCATCAAGCCCGGGCCGAGGAATTTTCCATCGGCGCCAGCCCTGTAGGAAGCATCGCTCATCAAGGTGAGCAGACTTATCGCCAGGCGCCAATCCATCAGGCTGTGGTAGGCCATGTTTCGGAAGCCTTTTAGGCAGTCGTAGCAGGCATCCAGGCATAATGGACGGTTGCCTTCTCTCAAGCGGTGCTCTGGGCTGGTGATGGAGGAGGCGTAATCTTGATTCCCCGAGGGGCGCAGTATTGACTCCAGCACTTGTGGAAGCTCCTTATAGAGCTGTCGAACAAAGCCAGAGCCATTTACCAGAGCGTCGCAGAGCATAATCTGTCCTACAAAAGCACTTGGCTCATCACCAAGGCGGACTCTTGTTATGCCCCCAACCTCGATCTCTGCTGGATCAACGTCTAGCCTGTCCGCCATCACCCGCTGTAGCATGAAGGCTGCGCTGTAGTACGCTCCCCTCAAGGCGACGGACTGATGCCGGCTTGTGTTGGTAAAGTCTAGACAGAGTCCCTTAGCAAGGGTGCGTGGGCTAAGCTGCAGGATCTCGGTCTTACGACTAGCTGCCAGCGCGATGTGCTCGCGAGTCCTGCTGGGGAACTCGAGCCTTTCGAAGCGTCCAAGCTCCGTCTCATCGTCAAGCACCCACTGGATTGACCTCCAAGAGTCAGAGTTGCTATTCTTAACAGAGTAGCGACTGCCCTGAAAAAGTCTTCCCCCTTGCCACGGTTTACCGCCCAAGTGATGGCGGAGTCGCTGAGGCTGGCTGTGGTATTCCCCAATAGTGGGTGAGTCTCGGCCTTAAGCTGCTCGGCGACAAGCGGCGGGCGCTGAAAGCCGACCAGACGGCTGTCCTCGTCCTCTCCGCCGCCGAAGCTATCTCGGAAGGCAACGGGTATCCTAATGGGGAATATATCCGGCTTTATTCCTTTCGGCGCTATAATCTCGCGACCAGTCTGCTGAGCCGCAGCTAGGTCGTGATGACAGTTGGGACATGTCGTGAGCTCGCGCAGCGGCCGCGCCCCTGGCTGCTGCTCTTGCGCCGGGGTTTGGCTCTCGGTGTATCGGCAGAGCGGACAGGAAAGCATCCAGCGCTCCAGCGTGAAGGGGAACCCGCCGGGTGCATGGGAACTCGGCGATTCTTATCAACAGGAGCGATCTGGAGCTGGGTTGCAAAGCCAATCGAGCGGTGAACATACTTGTCCTTGGTTCGAAGCGCCTCCGGTGCAAAGTCAAAGATGGCCTGCTCTAGCGGACGCTCAATGCTGGGAAGCAGAAAGGACTTGCTCTCCTCGTTGAACGTGGCCCCAAGCTGCATGCTGCGAACGCTGTTCGGCAATCCATAGCCAGGAAGAATACCCCCCTGCGCAAGCCTTTCGGCCATGTTATCGCTGGGCACTACCCCTTCGGCGATGATAAGATCGACTTCGCCGAGTAGCGAGTTGTCGCTGGTACCGTGGGCCCATGCAAGCGCCGGCTCCAAGAGTTGAGCGTGCTGGCCAGCAAGAATGAGACTGACCACTGAGCGACTCAGGTCCTTAGCGGCTTGATCGCTTGTGATCCACTCCTTGACGAAGGGGCCAAGCGTTAGCCAGTCATCGCAGCGGCCAAAAGCTCCGGCGACGTTGCTGCCTTTATCGGGCGCCACCGGGCCTAGCCGATTAAATGCATAGCGGAAGGCTTCGTGGAGCAGTGCCTTGGCTAGCACTCGCCGAATGATTCTGTTCTGCCCCGTGGCTAGAAAAGGAATGGGCGGCGAGTCACCAGTGATTCGCTCGGGACGGGCAAAATAATGCTCGTCGTGACTGCGACCGCGGCAGAAGGTTAGAGCAACAGACCATGCTTGGCCTGCGCGTCCAGCCCGGCCTACCCGCTGCTGGTAGTTGTAGCGCTGAGGCGGCATATTTGCCAGCAGCACCGCTTGGAGCGAGCCAATATCAACCCCTACCTCCAACGTCGTCGTAACGCTCAGCAGATCTATCGTGCGAACAAGCGCATCGCCATCCTTGCTTAGGATAACATTGCGGAAGTGGCGCTGGCGCTCCGCCTGATTATCCGTCTGCCCCGAAAGCTCCTCGCAGTGTAGTCGGATCTGTCTCTCAGAGCTTCGAGTGGTATTGCTTGCTAAATAGTTGTTCTCCCATAGCTTGCCACATCGCAGTTGATCCTCTATGCCCAAATTCATGGCCATGGGTTTTAGGCAGTTGGTGCAGACGGGAAGGCTTAGATCGAGGTGCGGCCGCCTACATCGCTGGCATAGCTTAATCTCGCGATCGGCATCGGCCGGCTCAATCCAAAGGCTTTTTAATACGACCCGGCCCCAGCCGTCAAGGAGACCTAGGTTTGATAGGGAGAGGAAGATAGCCTCCTCTAGGCGACTGCTATCGACTTTCAGCGTACTGCCTAAGAGCGTAATAAATTCTCTATAACGCTTAGGCATAGCCTCGTACTCAGCCACTCCGTCTGGCTCGTCGCTATACTCGTAGGGCGTATACAAGCGTAAGTCTCCGAGCTTTCGCATGGCCGCGGCCAAAAGCTCATGGAGAGCCTCAGGACTCACGCTAACGTCAGGGAAGCAGTGGCGAATAACTTCGACAAGGACCTCTCTTACCGAAGCTATCTGGTCAAATACAGTTACCTTCTGCTCCAACGGGGGCGCCACTGCCCTGCCAAGACCAGAGGACTCCAGGGAGTAGAAGATTCGGTAGAAGAGCAGCGCTCCAATATTGGCCAGCACCGAGTCCTCGACCTTTGCTAGGAAGGCTGTGTGGTTCTCATCATTCGCAAGAGGGGCTGCCAAAATCTGATACCACGGCACTGATCCATATTTGCTGGTCGAGGAAGGGGCTTTCTGCACCTTTTTTCCAACCCCTGCAGGGTTGACGCCGAGCTTCAGAGACCTGGTCAGCAGATCACCGGCTTGCAGTCTCGGACCTACGCTGGCGACACTGCTGCTAATGCCTTTAAGTTGAAGCCCCCCGTCGGAGCACGCAGCGGTGCTGGCTTCGTCTCCACTAGCGATAGCACGGAGCGTGCCTCGCGACGGCCCAGTAGAGTTACAAGCAACTCCCGCATGAGATCGCGGTGATGGCCGCGCTCAAGCTCGGCGGCGGCGCGGGCAGCCTCCTCACGACTGTCCGAGAAAACGACAAGCTTGCGCCCCATGCCCGTAGCCGGCAACTGCAGCAGCAGGTTCTTGGCGAGCACCTGGCTGATACGCCCAAAACCGGTACCAAAGTCGCGAATGCTGCTCTTGCCCCGGCGAGAAGCTCCGGCATAGTAGCGGTGATGCGACCCTGCTGTGCAGCAAGGACAGACTTGAGCCAAAGCCCGCAACTGTCGGGCCTCATCGCCAACATCAAGCATATCCTTGGCTTTATCCTTATCGCTCTCACGAACGCGAAACGTGAGGCCCGCTACCCACTCCTGAGCCTGGGACGGCTGCTCATCTGGCGCGCTCATACCAAGGCGGACGCGACCGGAGGCTCGGTGAAGCCAAGCTGGCTCCCAAGCGCCTGCAGGCTTGCCCGTTGCTCCGCTGAGAAAAGGCTGGTTGAACGGTTGCAAGCTGGCAGCTTCCTGGCCTCCTTTAGGCCAGAAGAGGCCATAGTCTGCATAGCTTCGCTGGTCCGCGCTTGGCGAGCCCGAGTCTGGCAATCCCTCCAGATCGGGACTGGTGCTGATAAGCTGGTGATGCCATTCTCCCATATCTGAGCGCACTCTCGACCCACCATGGAACACGGTGCCGCAGGTATCGCAGTACAAGACCTCCAGCAGCACCGCCCCGTCAGCTCCTCGTATGGCAGACTCGGAGCTAAGCCTGCCGAGCGGGTCTGCAAGCTCCCCGCCAGCTGTCTGGCCGGCGAAGCCTGGCTCTGCCCACATTCCTTGGATGTTGTGAAAGAAGTAGTGGAAGCGCAGTCGGGGAAGCTGTCCCCATAGGGCAGTATCCTCGTCAAGCAGCGCCCGGGCAATAAGCAGGCCGCTCATGGCTTCCCTTGACTCGCTGAGCGTGGGCGTGGACCCAAAGAGGGCATCGGCAAGGGGAGTAAATCCTTCTGGCTCGCTGCTGCCCTCGACTCTGGTCAGCGGAATAGCTCTCAGTCTCCCCTCAACGGAGCAGGCTGCTTGAAGCATCTGCCGCAGGCGCGGCATCAGCGCAGTCATCGCTGCAATCAGTGTGTCTCCCTGCTGGCTTTGCGGCCAGCCCAAGCTACACGCAAGACTGCGGGCAAGTTCCTGCCGGTGCGAGGCCGTGACATCGCGTCCCTCGGGCGTGGGCGGCAGGCTCTTGGCAAAGTTTGCGAAAGGTTCCCAAGGCAGATAGCCAGGCTCTGGCGTGCCCAGAGCCTCATGTCTTGCAGTCGAAGCACCGGCGTCACCCGAAATGGTGAGGAAGGATTTGTCACGCACCCCAAAGAAGTCACGCAAGAATTGCTCACTGCGGCTCATCCCAGCGCCCGGATTGGCTGCGCTCTCCTCAAGGGATGCACTGCTAGCCAAGATGCGCAGTTGGGGATGGTCGGGACTCAGACCTAGGCGGTGCAGAACCAGTCGCAGCAAGTAGGCTACCTCCGTGCCCGGGGTGCCGCGGTAAAGGTGGAGTTCATCGATAACAAGATGAAACACCCGCTCTCGCCGGCAGCGCTCCTGCCGCTCCGACTCGCTTAAGCTAGCAGGAAGATCAATGCCCTGGAGCCACTCCCGGGTCTTTCTGAAGATAGCTTCGTCATGGTCCCGCATCAGCATGATGCTGAGCATGGAGTAGTTTGTGATCAGGATGTCAGGCGGCGAGTCCTGCATATCGAAGCGGGTGAGCATCTCGCTACCGCCAGGCCTGGGAAAGAAGGATCTTAGCTCCTCAGCACTCATTCCCGTCTGCTTTACCCGATCCTCGTCCTTTGTGAACTCTACAATTGCCAGTGCGTCCTCGTCCAGCTTGAGAAGCTGGTGCTGAAGCTCCTTCACCCTATCGCGCTGGACAGCGCCATTGGCAACGAGTTCACCCGAAGTAGGAGTCTGGCCGGTGTAGCGACCAAAGTAGATGCGGTTGCCACCGGTATTATCTTCGTACCAGGTAGTGGACTTCTCAGAGTCTAGCGCACGCCGCAGGCGAGTCATCTGGTCCTCCACCAGCGCATTCATAGGGTAGAGCACCAAGGCGCGCACGGCTGCCGGCCGCGTCTCGTGGCCACGCTGGCGAGCCTTCTTAATAAGGCCGCTGCTGCTCTGTCCCGGGCGGACCATCTGCAGAACTTCATCTAAGCTTTTATCCCACCAGCGGCCCGCAGGGCCCGATTCTACTGGCTCCCACCCAGCAGACTCCCTGACCAGTTGCGCGAATAGGGGCAGCAGAAATGACTCAGTCTTGCCTGAGCCCGTGCCCGAGGTGATAACGCAATGCTGCTTGCCCCGCAAGCTCTCTCGGAGCATCGCTGTCTGGTGAGTATACAGCTTGTGCTTAGGATCTATCAGTCCCGCGCTGACGAGTGAGGCAAAGCGCTCGCGGGCCTTGCTGTCCACAAAGCCCGGCAGGTCTTCCTCCGTAAGCTCGGTAATCTTCCGATCGCTCTTGTACTCGGTTAGCACCTCCACCCACGGCTGCCGAAACAGGACTCGGTCGGAGCGAAGAAGGCTTTCTCGGCGGCTGTCGAGCGCGGGAGACTTTATGTTAAAGGCCGTTCGCATGTAAAGGATCAAGTCCTCTACTAGCGCATCGAAAGTACCTAGTGGGTTAAGCATGGCGTTGGCATAGTTAAATTAAGCTAGCTCGCTGTGATTGCAGCGAGGGGCGACCTGGCCGAGCATGGGCTGTAGGCAGTAAGTGAGAAGCGTGGCCGGTACCTCGCGGTAGATGTGGTATCGGCGGGGGTGCCATCAGCGACAATCACGCGTAGCTCGGGCACAGTGCCGCTGAGAAGAGTAAGCATTCTCGCGGGCAATGGGGGCAATGGGGTAGCAGCCGGTACGGCCAGCGACCGGATAGAGGGGTAATAGCGCCATACCTGGCACCTAGCCTGCTTGAGCGCTAGGTATCGGGCCCAACTCGGATTTGCCCTGTATCTTCTCCCATCCTGTATGACTAGGAAGCGAACATCAAATCGCCCCTTGATAGTGCTGTTGTGTCTGAGCTCGACTAGCCCCTGCTTGGGTAGGGGACCGCTAGGGGAGGAAGTCCAAGAGAGGTGCTGCGGGTTGAACAGGCGCTGGATATAGGCTTCATAGATGCCGCTATCTTCCCCCGCTCCATCAGCAGGCGCTCGTAGCCTGCTAGCCCTGCGCCGCCAAAGCTGGCCAGCGCGAGGGCAGTAGGCTCTTCGTTGAACACTATGCCACAGGCTGCTGCTAGCTGATGTAGACGCTCAGTGGCGCTAGGTCCGCTGGGCAATAGGGCGCTGAGGCTGCCCAGACCTTTGAGGCGCAGGCCGCCTGTTCCATTCGAAGACACAGTAGAGTAGGTCTCTAGAATAATAGCATCCGGCAGCAGGCTTCTGCCTGCATAGCTTCCTTGGGAAATGCGAGTTGCTCGTATGCTGTACTCCCCGACCTTTTCTATGATCTTGTCCAGTAGACTAGGAACCCTTGCGCCCACAAGAAGCGCTCGTACTGCAGTTTTAGTCCCACCAGGCAGCTTGATAAGCGCCGGGCGTTGAGCTTCTATATCACCGCTCGGCAGAATAGTTATGTGCCCGAGGTGCGTTAGCAGGCGTCGGCTCTCGAGCAATGCCTCAACATCGGGCACCTCATTCCCAAGGGCAGCGGAAATGGCGGTAAACGCCGCCACAAAGCGAGGCTTTGAGGTCCTGCCTCGATGGCTAAGGAAGTATAGAAGGCTGTCGTGGGTATCGGCTTGCAAGGCAAGGCCAGTAGTCCCAGCAACTGCTGTCGGCGCGTTGTCATAGAGCGCCAGTAGGGCATTTTTCAGTGGCAAGCTGTCTCGGCCAAGCACCGCGCCGCTTAGATAGCGGGATGCATCAGGACCATCCAGCCCTGCTCCCGTCTGCCAGACGCCTGCCTGCGCTTGGATGGGCTCATCGTAGGGTCCGAGGCGTTGAGCGTACTCCCCATCGCTCGGAATCGCTGGTACTATCAGTACGGTAGCGCGGGATACCGATCCTAGCGCAGTACTCACCTTGAACCAGCGACCAGGGCATACATCTATGGGAAGCCTCCAGAGGGAGTTATCGTCCTCGTGCTGGATAAGCGAAGCGGATCCACCGCCCACGTACTCAAGTCGCGGCGCGTGTCCGCCGAGCGTATCACTCTCGTGAAGCCGGAAGGAGGGTAAGAGCGCTGTAGAGCTAGAGAGAAGGTATCGACCTCCAGCTAGTGGTAGCCCCCCAGGGGCAAAACAGGCCGGGAGAGAGGGATGCTACGTGCTCTGGTAAGAAGGCCCGGCGGCGGAGAATGGAGGGATCGCACCTCATAGAGACTGTATTCGAGGGCAGACCGCGCCGTCTCAACTGGCGGAAGCTTTGGGCACCTGCCTTAGCCCACTGCTCTAGATCGTTTTGGAGATTATCCTTGCAGAGCAGAAGCAATCGCCGTTCAGTCTGCCAGTCACTTGTCTCCACCCAGTCCGGCAGACTGTATATGTCCGCCCGCTCCAGGAGGTATATCTCCTTTGGCTCGAAGGCGTAGGCGCAACTCATCTCATCCACATCAACACGCTGCGCGGTCCAGGACAGTCCCCTCACCAGCCCGGACCATATCCTGCTCTCACTCTCACACACTACCTCCCGATCGCCCGTCTCAAATACTAAGCTTGCCGGCAGCGGCTGCCGAGCCGAGTATATGCGAAGTCCCCATTCCACAGAAGCCACAGCTGGCTGATCGGCTAAGAAGAGAACAAAGGGCTCCACTTTCTCCTTGGCAGGCTGATAAGGCTGCTCGCTTGAGCGTGCAGCAACTCTTACGGGTATACCAAGCAACTCCTCTGTACGGGAGATTGTACTCTCTTTTAGGTCGCTATTCTTCTGCCATAGGCTCAACGCCGTGGGCTCAGGAAAGGGAAGCCGCGCCAGCAGGCTCTCCTGTAGCAAGCCCAGGATCTGATCGCGGGAGTACACAGGGAGCTTATGAGCATCCGCATGCTCTAGGAAGAAGTCGCGAAGCTGGCGCCGAAGGCGTGGAGGGAACAGACACTGGCCTAAGGGGAACGATACATAGGGGTAGCAGCCGTACTGTCGAGCAGTAAATACGCCCAGGCGCCCGCCCTGCGCTTGGGTAGACCAATCCGCTACGCTCTTCCAAAGCTGGGTCCAGCCTGGCAGCTTGCCTTGGAGGGTGCTTCTTAGGGCGCTTGTTGCAAAGGGGCCATCTTCAGTTGACCACAGATCATTCTCCTCCAGCCAGTGGGCCACTCGCTGGTAGTAGCTGTTGGTCGTCAGCGTCAGGTCGATTATGGAACTGCTGTAGGGGAGAATAAACGCGACTAGGTAAGGCAGGTGTAGCGGATACTGAGGCGCCAGGTTGTTGAATGCTCCACTTGCTACGTCACCAAGAGGGGATATGGAAGACTTTGCAAGCCACCGAGCACAGGACTTGCCAGCCCGGACAAGAATGTTGGCCGGGGATCGGAGCCCTCAGCTGGTCCTACTCTGAGTGCCTGTAGGAAGCTTTGCCAGCGTTCCTCTTCATTAGGAATGTTCTCTCCCTGTGCAGCAAGGAATTTTTTGCTGAAGCTTAGAAGGTCATCCCTATCTAAGTCAAGGAAAACCTCGCGTCCAGCCTTTTCCTGGTTGAAGAGGGCACCGCCGATGCACCTGCACCAAGCGCTGTAGCTCATCATTGCTGATGCTTTGGGGGGGGATCTGCTAGACCAGGGGAGTCGTCGATGGGTGGATGCACGAGGGTGAGTTAGGCTGGCAGTCCCGACATTTTATGAGTCTGCAATCTAGAGCGTGTTAATGACTTTCGAGCCTTTTCAGCATTACCGCAAAACAGCCAAGGCGTAAAGAAGCCTGCTACGGCATCTTCTCGGCCTCAACTGGACCTGCGACATAGCTTCAGCGCAATTCAGCCAGTTAGAGAAATCGCCTCAACTCGCTGGAATGGACATAACACGCTCTAAGAAATGAGTAATATAGCGTTTAACAATACTTGATTTAAGTGAAGACGAATTTCTTGAATTAAATCAAGTCTTGGAAGACGTAAATACGCCAGGCAGAGCGCTTCTCGCGGCTGATAGCCAATAAAAATTCCCTAAAAGCGCTCATCTAGATGCACTAGCCCATTAAGGAACCATGTTGTCCGATGGCCTTGGAAGCGTAGCGTACAAGCAAACTCTGCCCGCTCATGTGCATCCTGAAGCGAGTTGCCAACTACCTCAAACTCTTCTTCAATGTATGGCAGCGGGCGTAGCTCATCCGGTAGGTGCGGTCCATCCTCACCGGTCACGCGAACATGATACACTTGGTAGCCGGTCGGCAGCAGGTCAGTAGCGTATACCGCCTGCTGACCGCATCTGCGACAGCGAACAGCAATTTCAACTGTATCACCGCTTCGTGCTAGCACCTTACCGGCGGCGTGAGGCATGACCTTTTGGTCGTGCAAGCAGAAGAGTTGAACAAAGCTGGCGGGTCGAAAGCCAATACCAGTTGTAGTAGGAAGACGGGACCGTCGGGTAGTCATTGGGCACAGAATTATGGGTGATAAAGGTAGGAATTGCTAATGTTCGCTGCTCACTATAGCCAGTGCGGAGGGGGGTGCTTGACTATGATAGAGCCTGAGTTGGCTCGTGCGAATGCAGATATTCAGCCAGCCTGGAAAGCTATCGAGCGCTGGCTCCATTCAATGTCACCAACTCGTCTCCGCGTTCGCAAGGGGAGAGTTGGCTTCGGAAAGAGATTAGCTTTTCCTTGATGAGCCTTGTTCGCTTGTCTTAGTCAGAGTAGCTTTGTAATTGGGCTAGCTATACTAAATAAATTAGCGCCGTGCTAAGCCCAGGTTCCCGAACTGAAAGGCAAAGCGTGCGTGGCAATTAAATTTAGAGACCCGGATAGCGGCTACCCAATGCCCAAGTCTCTGGCCGTCACCAAGACGATGCAAGGGAACAAGGCAAAGGACTCCAAGCCTGAGCTTTTACTGCGCAAAGCTCTCTGGCAGGCAGGAGTAAGAGGGTATCGCTTACATAGGAAGGGCATACCGGGCAAGCCTGACTTGGTCTTCCCAGCCAGACGAGTAGCTATTTTCGTCCACGGCTGCTATTGGCATAGCTGTCCAATCTGCGCGATAGCACGCCCAAAGCATAATGCAGCCTACTGGAATGAAAAGCTAGCTGGCAATAGTCGGCGCGACGCTCTAAACACTGAGCGTCTTGTCGAAGATGGCTGGCGGGTACACACGGTTTGGGAATGCCAAATAAAATCCTCGCTTGGCGAGGCTGTTCAACAAATAAAAGACTTGCTAGCTTCACATAGCTAGTGAATAAGATGCTGAAATTCATTGATTTGTTTGCTGGTTTAGGCGGGTTCCATGTTGGGTTGAAGCAACTTGATATGGAATGCGTCTTTGCTTCGGAGCTAAACAAAGAGCTGCGCGAGCTCTACCATGTAAACCACGAGCTTGCCGAGGACATGATACGAGGCGACATCAGAGAGGTGAGCGAGCACGATATTCCTGCTCACTCGCTGCTCTGTGCAGGCTTCCCTTGCCAGCCATTCTCCAAAGCTGGAGCACAGGAGGGGCTAAGCGACGAAGTGCGGGGTAACCTGTTCTATCAGATTATGCGCATCATCAATCATCACAAGCCTCGGTATGTGATGCTGGAGAATGTTGCTAACCTGCTTAAGCATGACAAGAATAATACCTGGGCCGTCATCAAAAGGACGCTTCAGGAGGCAGGATACCAGGTAGACCATCGTATTCTCTCGCCTCACCAATTCGGTGTGCCGCAGCTGCGGCAGCGAATGTTCATTGTAGCAGCCAGAAAGGATGAAGGCGGACTGGAGCATTTTGTTTGGCCCGAGCCTGAGAGCCACGCGCACATGACTGTGCGAAGCATCATTGAGGCTGAGCCCGATGAGGCCGACGTTCGCAGTTTCACGGAGAGAGAGTTGAACGCAGTAGCCGTCTGGCAGCGGTTTTTGGACTGCTTGCCCGAGAGTGCGGTCATTCCCTCGTTCCCTATCTGGGCCACTGAGTACAAGGCGACATATCCTTTCGAAACTGAGGTGCCAGGCATGCTCAGAAAGTCAAAGCTCGCACCTTACAAGGGAGTATTCGGACGAAGTCTCGCTGACCAGCCTAGTCGTGAGCAGTTGGAGCACATTCCTACCTATGCGCGTGGCAAAAAGCTCTTTCCTGTCTGGAAGCAGCAGTTCATCCGCGATAACCGTGCTTTCTTCAAGAAGTATGAGAGTGAGCTCGAAGACGTGATGAAGGAGATTCAGGAGCTTCCGTTCAGCTGGCAGAAGTTCGAGTGGAACTGTAAAGGGGAGCCGCGGGACCTCAAGAGATTGATTTTCCAGTTCCGACCTTCTGGCATTCGCGTTAAGCGAGCCAACTTCTTCCCGGCTCTGGTCGCCTCTACCCTTACGCAAGTACCTGCTATTGGCTGGCTAGACCGGTACATCACCCCAATGAAGGGATTAGATTGCAGTCGCTTGGCACTATATCGCTTCCTGCAAATAAAACGGCAGCCTTTAGGGCGCTTGGCAACGCCGTAAACGCCGAGGTTGTGAAGCGAATCGCCGCCCGCCTTGTGCAGTTGCCCGACCCAATCAAGAAATATCAGCCTGCACAGCAGCGCTTGTCCCTAAACTCTACCTTGCCGAGCAACTTAGTCACTATATGAGCAACACCGTTGGTATCACCCCTGGCGTAGGAATCATTGGCATATTTCAATTCGTCAAGTACAAGTCTTGGTTTGCTCTTGCTGAGTATGTTGACAACGCGATTGACAGCTACCTGAAGAATCGAGAGGCGCTCGATAAAACGCAAGAGGGATATCGACTATTGATTGATATTGATATCAACGTAGAGGAGAACTACATCCGCATTACTGATAATGCGGCCGGTATAAGCGGGGATGATTTGGAGCGTGCGCTACGTATGGCTGTTCGTCCTCCTGTCCGTACAGGGCTTTCCGAGTTTGGTATGGGCATGAAGGCCGCTAGCTGCTGGTTCTCCCCAAAGTGGTATATAGAGACTCAGGCGCTTGGTGAGGATGTAAGACGCAAGGTCATCTTTGACGTAAATCAAATCGTAGAGAATGAAACGAGTGAACTGGATACGAATCCGGTTCCTTCTCCTCTGGGAGCGCACTTTACGAACATACACCTAGGGGAGGTATTCAGCATGCCGACTCAAAGCGCTATCGCTAAGATTCGGGAGCATCTGACAAGTATCTACCGCGACTTCATCCGCGAGGATAAGTTCATGAGTAGAGTTGTCATTACTGTCAATGCTAAGCCGCTTAAGTATAAAGCGCCATCCGTGCTTGTCATGCATCCTTATGCAGATAAGTCCGCTGAGCCTATAGAGTGGCGAAAAGAGTTAGATTTTACTTGTGCTGGCGGGCAGCGGGTCACAGGATTTGCCGCTATATACCCTACTGCGAAAACCAAGGAGGCAGGATTTGCCCTGCTCCGGCGCGGGCGTGTGGTGGAGGGTAGCTTTGACGAGCCGTACCGGCCAACCAAGATTTTCGGTACGCCAGGCAGCTTCTACAGCCAGCGTATCTACGGTGAGCTACACCTTGACGATTTTGCTGCCAGCTTCACCAAGGATGGTGTTAAGTGGGAAGATGCTGAGGAGGACTTTCTGGTGCGTCTAAAAGCCGCTATGAAGGGCCCAGGAATCGACTTGCTGAAGCAGGCGAACGGGATGCGCATGAAAGAGTCATCGGCAGGCGGCTCAGGCAATGGCCAGAACGGCAGCGCAGGCGGCGGGAAAGGCGGAACTCAGCCAAGCGGCAATGGTAGCCCTGGCAATGGCGGAGCAAGCGGAGGTAATGGAGGCTCGCCAGAGCCAGGCGGCCAAGACGGCGGCACAAGTGGCAATGCCGGCTCCAACACTCAAGGAGCTGGCGGCGGAAGCAGCGGGGGGCAGGCGTCACCCGGGGCATTGCACCAGAGCCTGTCCCGCCCAAGCCAGTCGAGGTTCGGACACTCAATGCTGCTATAGATGGCATTGGCTGGCGCGTATACGTCGAGCTAAGCCCTAATCCTGCCCATACTGATTGGATGTCAATCAGCAAGTCCTGCATTCCAGCCACTGCTCAAGCCGCAGCAAACGAGCGTCAGCTTGGAGTTCGAGTCTCTTTGAATCATCCTTTCACGACGAAATACTGCGCAGACGGTCCTAGCCAGCTTGAGCCGCTGATACGCTTAGGGGCCGCTTTCGCACTAGCTAAGACTATTGCGCAGGAGGGCGGTGTACCCCATTCCAGCGTTCTAATGGACTATGTAAATGAGTTGCTGCTAAAGCTCTAATCCCGTTCTCTCAGGCCTGGCTATGAGTACAATATCTACTTCCGCTAAATGGGCTGTCAAGACTGACGGCAAGCAAGTTGAGAGCTTAAAGGCCCAACTGGGGCTTCCTGCTGCTGCAACGAACAAGCTGATAGCAGAGACGAGTGATATCCTGGGTCTTTGCGGCTCTCCTAATGTCTCTGTGAGCGCAGAGACAGGCTTGGCGCTGGGATATGTGCAAAGCGGTAAGACGATGTCGTTTACCTCGCTCATCGCGATGGCACGTGACAACGGCTATCAAGTTATTATCGTGCTCGCAGGCACTCAGAAGGTGCTGATTCGTCAGTCGGTTGAGCGTCTCACAAAGGACCTGCAGCTTGGTGGCGCAAACTCGCTTGACTGGCGAATTATGTCTGACCCTACTATCTCGCTAGAGGGACTACAGGCAACGCTTAACGAGTACAAGAGCGGCAGCAAGTCGAAGCTGCGGAAGAGGACGGCCATCATCGCCGTTATGAAGAACAAGACGCGACTCGGAAATCTGATTGATATCATTGAGAAGCTCAGCGAGGACTTTAAGGGAGTGCCCACGCTGATTGTTGATGACGAAGCAGACCAGGCGGGAATGAATACCGAGGCTAAGGCCAACCGCAAGCGCGTCGCAGCTGGGCTGCCGGAAAAGCTAAGTCCAGTCTATACGCAACTGCTGCGCCTCAAGAATGCCTTGCCGCACCACACCTATGTGCAGTACACAGCAACGCCACAGGCACTGCTGTTTATTCGGCGCAAGGATGATATGTCTCCAAACTTCATCAAGCTCCTGACGCCTGGTGACGGCTATACTGGCGGCAATGTATTCTTCTCAAAGCCGCTCTTCAAGAAGCTGGTTAAGGAGATACCAGACAATGAGGTGCACTCGCCTAATCAGCATCTCGTCTCTGCGCCCAGCACCCTGCAAGCAGCCCTCCGCGTGTTCTTTCTTGGCGTTGCTGAGCACTTGATAACGGGCTCAAGCCTGCGTAATCGCTCCATGATGGTCCATCCATCTCAACTCACGGACATACACAGGCAGTACTTCAAGTGGGTGACCACCCTAAAAGGACTTTGGGTACGCACGCTGAAGATGGCAGAGGAGGAGATAGACCGACAGCAGCTAGTAGCTCAATTCAAGGCTACCTACGATGAGCTTTACGCGCTCAATCCGGCAATGGACCCCTTCGAGGACTACCTAGATGCGCTGGTGGACTCGATCTCAGCTACCCAGGTCAACCAGCTCAACGGAGCACCAGGCTCAGTGCCGCAGATTGACTGGGTCAACCACGAGTTCTTTATCCTCGTGGGTGGGCAGGCCATGTCTCGCGGATTTACTGTTGAGGGGCTGACCGTAACCTATATGCCGCGCGGCTTAGGGATTGGTACTGCCGACACGATGCAGCAGTGGGCTCGCTTCTTCGGCTATAAGAAAAAGTACCTGCACCTATGCCGAATCTACCTTGTCGAAGATGTGATTAAAGCCTTTCAAGGCTACGTGGAGCACGAGAAAGACCTGCACGACCGATTGGCCGCATTTGATGCTGACCGCACTCTTAACGCCTTTCAGCGTCGTGTAAAGCTGCCTTCCTCGCTCAAGTACCTGACCCGGAACTCTGTTCTAAGCGACGACGTGGAGCACTACAGCTTCGGGGCGCTTGGATAACCACGGAAACAGTGCAGGGAAGCCCAGCCGAGATTAATACCAACCGGGCTGCGATTGAAGCGTTTGTTGCCAATCCGAGCTTCAAGTGGCATCCAGACAAGGGGAGCAGCGAGCGTACGCCGGCTCAGATTCATCTTACCACGGAAGTACAGTTGACAGATATTATCAAGCTGCTGCGCAGCTATGTGTATCTGGGTACAAGCGATACCGACAATTTGGGCTACGTCTACCTGTCCACCGATGATGCTGACGCCTTTGATATGCTGGCGGATAATCTAGAGGCCTACAGCAAGGCAAACCCTGCTGCGACGGGCGTGGCCTATCAGATGTCACCAGTACCGAGGGAGCGTACCGCATCAAACGGAAAGCTTAAGCAGGGGCCATTGTTCCAGGGCCGCAACCCATCAAAGGAGGAGGGCAAGGCCATCTATCCAGGCGATACCGAGATAAAGGACAAGGGTCGCTTCTCCATCCAGATTCATCGCCTCAGGATAAAGGCCACCAAGACTGCGCCCGCCTACGACTCGTTTGTGCTAGCAGTCTGGGTTCCTTCTGAAGCAGCAAGCGAGATGGTGAAGCTAGAGAACGAGTAGCATGACTTCAAGCCCACGCCCGTCCACCTCGCGCTTGGCCTCAGAGCAGCTAGCAGAGGGCCAGCCCTACACCCGCGCAGAGCTACGGCAGCTATTTGATACTGCTGATGCCACTATCGAGACAGGCGTGTTTCGCCCTAGCGGCTATGACTCAGTTTGGCTATTCATAACCCGAGAGTCAGCTTCCGACCCACAGTTTCAAAGCCGACTCATAGACGCAAATACGCTGCTTTGGTCAGGGCAGCTTAGCCGTCACAATCAACTGGTGATTACTCACGAGTCCCGAGGCTTGGAGCTACTGGTATTCTATCGCGAGAGTCTGACACAGTTTGCTGGCGCTGGATTTAGCTACTTGGGCCGCTTCGAATACCAAAGTCACAGCGGTACCAGCCCTGCGCTTTTCACGCTTGCCCGCAGCGGCTTTATGCCGAGCATAGAACAAATACAAGCGCAAGAAGATGAGCAAGGCGGCTTTAACCCAGCGACTGTTCGTGACGGCCGCGAGTGGGTGCTATCCACTATTGTGCGTCGCAGAGGGCAGGCTGCGTTTCGCGCTAGCCTTCTAGCTGCCTACGCTAGCACCTGCCCAGTCACCGGCTGTAAGGTCGAGCCGCTGCTTGAGGCTGCGCACATCATCCCGTATCTAGGTGCCACAACCAACCACATTCAAAATGGCCTGCCATTACGCGCCGATATTCACACGCTATTTGACTTACAGCTGCTAGCTATAGACCCAGAGACGCTAGCTGTTCTTCTGGCACCTGCGCTGCTAGGGTCTGAGTACGGTGTGCTTGCTGGTCGCCCGATTGACCTTCCTATGGACGCCATGCACCATCCTAGCCGGGAGGCCTTGCGCACGCATCGGATTCGTTGCTCGTTCTAGCAAGCATGATACCCGCGGCTAGGCATGGACTCGGGCACGGGCTCTGCGGGGATGCTTGCGAATGATTAGCTTCAGGCGGCCTATTACAGTTTTTACGTTTGCGTAGTGGGCCTTTACGTTGCTGTATCCAGTCGTCTGGTCTCCTCCGTGAGCAATCGAGTTTCGTAGTCTCAGAATGGAGTCTAGGGATGCTATCTCCGCATCAGTAGCATTGCGCGTGTACTCGTCCTGCCAGTCTATGCTGAAAGACTCCAGTAGCTTTGCAAGCTTGATATGGTTCAAGTTAGTGACGCTAGACAGCTTGGTTGTTACATACTTGTTGATTTCCTGCTGTGATGCTCCGTCCATAAAATCACCCACAAGCTGCTTAACTACTCTCTCAATCAGGCCTGCGATTCTAATGCATAGGTAATCGGCAAGTCTAGCTTTGGCCTCCCCCTCGGGCAGTGCGTCTACGACAAGAAATAGACTATCAAGCTTCCTTTCGAGCCGCTCAATTACTAGACTCATAGCAGGGTTGGAGAGTATATATCTTGAGCGAAATAATGAGTTGCAGCTTGCATCCTTGCCTCGACGGAAGCCTTATGGGCGGTTCCTGTGCGCACTGCATTTAAGTATGCCTCATCTAACAAGAGAGCATTGTAGGCCTCTCGAACTTGACCAGGATTCAATCGGTCAGACTGTAGCCTGAGCGCAAGCCCGACCATCGCGGAGTCGAAGACGGCTGCGTTGATTCCGCCTCCTAGCCTGAATGCGCGCCGGCCGAGCGCGTCGTTCACAAGCGTAAGGGTAGGCAACAGCAGCGCATTAATCTGCTCTTGCGAGTGTATCTCAAAATTTCTGTTGGAGGACATGAAGTCATTCAGAAATCTTGACATTGGCACTTCATAGGATGCAAGCCCGAAGTAAAATGCTAAGAAGCGGAGAATGAGTTCCTGGCTCTTGAATCGGTCGTTTGTGAATCCGAAGATGTTGGTCCAGACCTCATGAGTTACTACTTGATTGAGGTAGTCATTGAACGCTCCGTAGTACAGGCTTGAGCGAATCTCCTGACCAGTCAGCTTTGCGCCACCTGTGTTTAGTCGCTCGAAGAGAAGATATATGCCTTCTCTATCCTCGACGGGATTATCTGGCTTGACAATCGTAGCGTGAATAATCTGATTGTCGAGCGTTGACTTGTCATCGTAGGACAGCGCCGCGTACGTTTTGCCTTCTAAGTCTGACGCAACCCCGCGTAGGCTGAACTTCTCGCCTCGAAGCACGCCAGAATAGAAATAGAATAGGCTTAAGAGCCGCTGCTGACCATCTACGATGAGCAGCTTGCCTGATGTGTCATGGGCAAGGAAGACGCCAGGCACAGGGAACCCGAGCAGCAGCGACTCAATGAATCGGGAGCTTTCCTCCCGGCTCCAGACAAACTGGCGCTGAAAGTCTGGTACATAGATAATCTTGGCCACTATCTGCTGTACAACAGACTGCACGGAATAGTCTGCTCCATAGCTTGTCAAGGAATATCTGCGTGAGCCTATATCATCCTCCAGCAGGTCAATGTAGTTTTTCTGGTCAGTTGACTCGTAGTTATACTCTCCCTTATGAATGGCTTCGTAGTGCTTCAGATACGTTACTGAGCGCTCTTTGCCGAAAACGATGACTATCTCACCAGTCTCTTTCGGATATGTTGCTATCCCCTGTATCACTGCATCGTGAAGGGGCTGCTCTCTTATCTGCAGTGATACAGAGTTACCCAGCCGAGTTGTATGCTTGGAGTAGTCCCACGCGATAAACAACTCCAACTGGCTCCAATAGCCGAGAATCAGCGTAGTTTCGCCCGGCTTTGATTCAAATCCGTCCACCCCAGATGTCTGGATGCGATACTCATCTGCAGGGCGATTTGTACCCCCACGGGATAGGTTCCAGATATATATTCGGTAAGTGCTATCTAATCCTGGGGCGCGTACATGTATGACTGCTGGGTGCTCACCTCGTGGAGTTCTATACTCAACGACAGCGCCTTCACTTTGAATAGTATTAACAAAAATTTCAACCAGTTTCGGCTTTGAGAGCTTCGCCATTGAGCGCAGTAGCTATAATTAAAGAGGTTTTGTTGCGAAGCTAGCGGTTTGGAGGCCGATTCTCATCAAGCATAAGCTAATTGACATGACGTCAATCAGAGGGCCATATCGGGTGAAGCCAGGGCTAAGCCTTCTAGATGTCTAGTCAAAGTCCAAGTAGGCATCGAGCTTTTCCAAATCCAGAGCTATGTCAGCGTTGTCTGGGTAGTAGAAGTTCTCCTCCTCGATAATGCTTCCATCTTGGCATACAGTAATAAGCAGGGATGGGCCTTCGCCCCTGCCTGTATCGCGAAGCTCCTCTTTGTAAAACTCTGCGTTGGGATAAAGTACGGCTAGCCTGCCCACGTATTCAGCTAAGCTGGCATTATTCAAGTTAAGGGGCGGGGTACTGCTGTGCTGACTCATAGCTGAGAGATAAAAGGGCTCAAAGGCCAAGTGATTGTGCCGCATTATAGGACACTACATTGTTGAGTTGGGTGTACCGCTCAATCATCGCATCCGTCTTCTGCTTCGTTTGGTTCTTGATGGCCTTGTGAGACTGGCCATTGAGTACGGCGATGGTCACAAAGGACACGCGCAGCGAGTGGGCCGAGTAGGCTGGCCCCAGGCGCTTTTGCACCAGCTTGTTGATGGAGATATCCGAAAGCCGCTTGTCCGAGGGAGCCGCCATCTGCCCAGGGGCAGCCCGCGGAATCTTCACAAACAGCGGCCCCGTGGTGCGGCCCAGCAGACCGAGCCAGGCGCGCAGGCAGCGCACGGGGCAAAAATCCGCATTGGGGGCGTAGAAAATGGCTTTGTCCTCGACGGCACCGTACTGGTTGGTCTTGCTTTTGGACAGGTGTACCAACAGGGCCCGCTCCGTAAACTCCAACTGCTCGATGTTTAAGTCCACCAACTCAGAACGGCGGAAAGCCCCGGCGAAGCCTAGCAGCAGAAGGGCCCGGTCACGCAAGCCGGCTGACGTTTCCAAGTCGATGCGGCGAATGGCTTGCTTCAACTCGTCGACGGTGAAGGCCTGCGCCTGCTCCTGCCGCTTGCCCAGGGTGCGGGCAATGCCTTCCATCACGATATTGAGCGCATCCAGGGTAGCCGGCAGCCGGTGGCCGGCGAACTGGTGGGCCTTGCGGATGGCGGCCAGGTGGCGCTTGATGGTGGCCAGCGAGTGCGGGCGGATGAGCGGCTGCTGGCCCTTTCGCTTCTTTTTTCCCCCACCGCCCAGTGTATCGGATACCGGTTTCTCGGAAGCCAGGTAGGCGACGTACTCCGTGAGAGTATCCACGTCGGCCGGCACGGCGACGAAGCCATGCTGCTCGCAGAAGGTCACGTAGCTTTTCAAGTCAGAAGTATAGGCCCGCTCGGTATTGGCCGCGCCCTGCAGGCCGACTTCCAGAAAGCCCGCGACTTTAGCGGAGGCTCGGCTCAGGTGATAGCTGAGCGAGTGGGAAGCGTCGGGCACTGGGAGAATAGAAAGGTCTTCGCTCATGGGATGATTCGGCGGTGCCAATGCCGGGGCTGTCGCACACCTTATATAGTAGGTGTCAGAACTGGCTAGAATGCTCCAATTTTCACGGTGAAGATAAGTTATGATAAGTAAACATTATCATAACTTAAAATAAATTCTTTCCTTAACGTGCTTCGCTCGATACTTTCGGTGGAGTTTGCCGGATGAACTTGAGCGGTGGGAACGATGTCATCTTTGACACTCCCTCAGCCATCAGCACGCAGTACTTTCCGTTCTCTGAAAAAGGGACCTTTCAGTCACGAGTGTAATCACGGTTGCAGTTCGCCATCATATCACGAAACTCGTCCTCACTAAACTCTTCGTGGAAGCCATCATCGGTGCCACTCGCCTGAGCATAATTGCCCATCTTCTGGACCAGCACCATACTGCCGCCTAGTATGCGAACGATGTGCCGGGCTGCATGTGGCAATGGGGCATCATCGTTGTCAAACCGGTTATCCCAGATGCTTCGGGAGGCGTATTCGCCGGGGCCTAGCTCGGTAACTTCCTCTTGCATGTTGCCCGGCATCATGTACTCGTTGTGCAGAATCGCGAGCGGGGCCGTTTGAATGCGGAAATAGCTGAATTGATAGTCGTCAGGATTGTCGAAGCTTTCAAAAGTCAATTTCGCAACTCGGCAGACGCGGCGTTGGCTATGATGCGGGTCCGCATTGGTTTCCAGCTCAATTTGCCCTGATTCCTTCCCGAGGAAAGCGCCATATATTTCGAGCCAGCCACTATGAGGCAGGAACAGTGCGTTAATACCTGGAATGGCGCACATATGATTCAGCACCCGGACAACTTCGGGAATATCAGTCCATTCAGCGTGCGCAGGCACTCCTGCCGGAAAGAACTGGTCGATAAGCTGCTTCCAGCTCACAGCACAGTGCTGCTTAAATTCTTCACTGCTGAGGATAGTCATGTCGGAAAAACGGTGTGTGGGTGAGTTGTTACTTTTGGCGTAGTGCCGGAGATTGAAGTCTTACCGTTGTTTTTTCGGTATCACGAGTTGAATGTCAGCAGCAGGGTCCAGTAAGTTGTATTCCTCTTCGGTCAACTCTTTGACGGAGTCGACTCGCAGCTTCCATCCGCTCCCTCTCAAATTGCGGCCAAACATCATAGTCGCTCCGTCTAATTCGCTGGCTACGGTATGCACGGTGAGCGTATCGGCCGCACTTTTGCGACTTTCCAGTACGCCACAGTAATAGGCAATTCGGGACTTTGCCTCGCACAGCTCTGCGTAGCGGGTAGTATCGTCTATGCTGTCGTAGAAAGCCTTGGCTTTATCGTATTCGTTGAACACCTTGCGCCGCTCTCGTCGGCCCCAGCGCGCGGTGTTCAACGAATAATCAACGGTAAATTCTCCCTTATTATAGGATGGAGCCCCTTGGCCCCCGTAATCATTAGTTGGCATAGGGTCAGAAGATAGCAACGCTTTGATGAGTCGGTTGTTTGTTGAGCTGTTCCATCGCTTCCCGCACGGTTGTGGCCTGCGTAGCCACTGGCACGACAGCGAAAGCAGGGTTGGCTCCTGGCTGAGCGATTAGCTGCATAATCCTGATGTTCAACGGCGGTTCTGTCGCTGCTAGAATCACGTAGTGAAGCACGTCATCAACACCGTGGAGCGTGAAAAAGCGCCGCTGAACATCTGCGGATGCTGGGTTAAGGCGCATCCACTGGTAATGAACCCACTGGCCGGCGGCCCATACGCTAGGCTCGTCCTCTCCGTCCACTAGGGAAAACGCCGTATCGAGCACCCCCTGCTCAATCAACTCTTCTGCCATATCCTGCTGTCGGGGAGTTAAGTGCTTCCACAAGACAGGGTCTTGGTCAATGGAATGGTTGTCCTCCATCCAGCGAATGAAGGACAGTTGCTCGGATGCAAACATGATAGGTCTATTGGTGAATATCGGCCGGGTAAACTAAAAGGAATTCCAGTCGCTCAGGATGGAATGTTCCTGGCAATTCGCACAATAGGCAATTTGGCCCACTGCCAATCCCTGGGCGTCGAGGCTGGCTCGCATGGGAGCCATGTTTTCCCAGGTTTCGGAAGGAACCTGTGCTTGGGTTACTTCGAGCCGTTCGCCACCACAGGTCGTGCAGGTGGGCACTCCGTCGAGCAGGGCTCCTAAACTTTGTTTGAAGGCTGCGTGCCGATGCTGTTGTTCGCGTTGCCGGTTCGCGCTGGCTTTCTTCTGGGAGGCTTTTTTGCGGGTACGACTGGCTAGCATAATAAGGCTGGGTAGCAAATGAACTTTCAAGCAAGTTAACAAGCTGCTTATTTGCTAATTTCTGATAGGCAAAACGTCTACAGTTGAGGTGTGTACCTGAATAGGATGGTCATCTGCGACGCTTAAACGGTATTGTGGGAGGTGTATAGGTTGGGGCCGGAGCCGGACGGGAAGACTCGTACAGCTTGCGCAGATAATCCTGCGTGCGATACTCCCCCATTTCATCTTCCAGCTCATATGGGAGCTTGCCTTCGAATTTGGCGCGGGCCCGCAGTTGCCAGAAGTAGGCATCGAAATAGCCTGGTCGCACGCTGACAATGACCAGCATCTTGTCATCGCTCAACTCGTAGCGCACATCCTCGACGTAATAGGCACCCTCTCCGGTTTCGCCCATCAGGAACCAAAGCTCAAGCCCTTCTCCTACCCGGGGTATTATTGGCAGCCGGCACAGAAAGCTCACCCCGTCTTGCTTCCCGCGCACGTGCACGATGTGCTCCACATTCGTGTACTGAAGCACGTCGGCGTCGGTGGAAATTGCCGCAATAAAGTCCTCGTGCAGCGTATCCAGCTACTTTCGAAACCTGCTCGCGGTGATGCCAAACTGCTCCTGCAGCGTTTTGCTAGCGGGCGACTTATCATCCGGGCCAATGGCCATGATTGCCTCGATAAGCGGGTCGTAGGGCTTGCCCCTGCAGCTTGGCTAAGGCCGGGCGGGCCAGCGAGAGACAATAGATGATTTTGCTGGCCTTAATAGGTGGCTTCGGGCGCTCCTGATATCGGTGTCTCATGGTTCGCTAATCAAAGGGGGATTGTAGGCTTGCTGCCCCAATTTAATGCAGGCTACACTGTTGATTATAAGCTTAGTGGACCTCTGCGCAGAGCGAGCATATACCGAATGGCTGCCCGCAAAGGGCCCGGTGTTTTTGTACGCAACGAGAACGACATGTTTTGTCGCTGTAGACTTACACTTTCGTGACCAGTCAGCCTGACTTATTAATTACTGCCCATGCTCCGCGCTATTCGAATCACAAAGCCTAGTACCGAGGTGCACAAGCTACCTGCAGCCATCCATGCCGTTCCCGCTACGGTAGCGCTCTACGTGGCTTCCGTGGCCAGTCGATATCAGAATCAAGGGCTCAGCCTAGCTGAGTTGGTAGCGGCCGGTGAAGAAGAATGGCAGCAGGCACAGCAGCATTACGGGGCTGCCTCTGAGCAACTGGACCGGTGGGGTGCCTGGTGGGTGAAAGAAAGGATTCTACAAGTGCTGGAAACTATGCTGCCCAATGAGGAAGGTACTGCATAAATGCCTGCTTGCCCTTCATTGCCAATCCTTATATTGCACCCTGCCTTGTGCGGATTTATGGCTTTCTGATAACGCTATGCTATTCTTTAATCTGTCGACTACGCCAAACGAATAGCCTGCTTACTTCATCTATCGCACGGTAGCTCCTATCCTTTTCGTGACCACCCACGCCCACTTTCTTCGTCAGTTACTGCTGGTACTGCGCCTGCAGAGCCTTCGCCGGGCTGTCCCTTTTGAGGAGTTGCGCGACTACTTGTTGGAGCAGACTTCGCTGCGGGACCTGGCCGCTAACTATTCGCAGCGCACCTTCCAGCGGGATTTACCCAAAATCGCGGAGCGCTTCGGCGTTACGATTGCGCATGACCGGCGAGCAGGCGGCTACGTGGTTACCTCGACGGACCCGCTGCCGGAAGGCTACCAGCGGCTGCTCGATGCCTTTGAGCTACAGGAATTCCTGCGGCTGCCAACGGCACTGAGCCCGTTTGTGCAGTGGGAATCCCGGCGGCCCCTGGGTACGGAATGGCTGCAGCCGCTGCTGCGCGCCGTGCAGCAGCGCCGCCAAGTGGCGTTTCAGTACCACAAGTTCTGGGACGATGAGCCCTCGGCCCGCACTGTTTCCCCACTGTTGCTCAAAGAATTCAAAGGCCGTTGGTATCTGCTGGCACACGACCCAGCTAGGGACGTCCTCCGGTGCTTCGGACTAGACCGCATCCAGGCGCTGGAATCAACTGCTAATTCATTTGAGCCTCCTGCGGATTTTCAGCCCGAGGCGTACTACGCTCACAGCTTTGGCATTATTCGCCCGGACCATGAGCTACCGGCGGACATTGTTCTGGCACTGAAACCAACGCAGGGCCAATACCTCAAGTCATTCCCACTACACAGTTCACAGCGTGTGATGGTGGATACGGATGAGGAGCTACTGATTCAGTTGACTGTCTATAACACCCATGACCTGCTGATGGAGTTGCTATCTCTCGGCGACCAGGTGCAAGTGCTAGCTCCTGCTTCACTCCGAGCCCAGCTAAAGCAGATTCATGCGGCGGCGGTGAAGGGCGGCAGCTAGCTTCGCTTTTATAATACCAGGGCCGCCGAAAACTGCTCAGAGTGGGCAAGACTTTTTTCCAACACACAATGGCTGACGTTTACTGTAAATACTGTGGTCACAAGGCTAATACCGTTGCTGCCCTTACTTCTGGTGCCTGTATGCACCATCCGCTTGGTGTAGCCAAGGGTAAGCATAGCCTTTATGAGGGTGCTACAAAGTCCAGCTACACGTGTAAAAACTGCGGCCATAAGGCAAACTCAATATCAGCGCTGACCTCTGGCGCGTGCATGCGCCATCCAAACGGTGTTGCAAAGGGAAAGCACGAGCCGGTTATGTAGATAGAATTGTCAGCTAAATAAAGAATTGAGTCAATGTCACTTTGGACCTGAGTCCGGGTGCATTCAACACCAGCACACCTAATCGCATGACCCCATCTGATATCCTGATTTACAGTAATCTGATAGAGCTAAAGCCAATCGGCAAGCTCCTCAATCAGCATTTTATAGTCCCTTCCTACCAGCGAGGATACAGATGGACCACACGCCAGGTAGAAGACTTGCTAGATGACCTGGCAGACTTTGATAAGCATGGTGTTCAAGGCTCGTTCTACTGCTTGCAGCCAATCATCGTGAAGAAGCAAGGCGAGAAGTGGGAGCTGATAGATGGGCAGCAGCGTCTGACGACGATTTATATCATTCTGAACTATATCAAGACGGCATCTCTGCCAACTGCAGAAACCCCCTTTGCGCTGGAATACGCCACGCGTAGCGGCAGCTTGGAGTTTCTCCAGAATATTCAAGCTTCCCGTAGCAACGAGAACATAGACTTTTACTACATCAGCCAAGCTTACGACTGTATCGATGAGTGGATTCGTGGGAAGGATGATAAGGCGATGGCTGCAGTTGAGCTTTATCAGGTCTTGTTGAAAAAGACCTGTATCATCTGGTATCAGATAGACGAGGGACATGACCCTCATGATATCTTTATTCGGATTAACTCCGGCAAGATTCCGTTGACTAACGCTGAGTTGGTCAAGGCGCTTTTTTTAAAGCGTCGCGGCAAGGAGGCAAGTATTGAATCGATTGAGTTTGAGAAGCGTCAATCAGAGATTGCCAGCGAATGGGACTACATAGAGGCCGAGCTGCAGCGAGATGAAATCTGGTATTTTCTCAATCGTGAGCCAAATAGCCAGGCCACGCGGATTGAGTTCATCTTAAATAATCTGGTAGGGACGCGTCCTAGCCATAAAGATGAATATGCAACCTTCCGAAAGTTCAGCGAGCTACTAGAGGACTTGTCCGCCAAAGAGGTTTCAGAGTACTGGCAACAGGTAAAAAACAGGTTCCTTCTTTTTCAAGAGTGGTTTGAAGACCGCGAGCTATACCATCAGATTGGATACCTGCTTGCTGTTAGGGAGCCGCTGGAGCCGCTGGTAGAAAAGGCAAAAGACCTCTCAAAGTCACGATTCAAGAAATATCTGACGGAGCGCATTCAGTCCAAGGTAGCTTACCAGATAGGAAACTTACGGTATAGCAACTCAAGGGAGAAATGGCCGCTGCAGTGTGTGCTTCTGTTGTTTAACGTTGAGACTCTCCGCCAAAATAAGGAAGAGAGCTACCGCTTCCCATTTCATCACTACAAAGGCAATGGGAGCGAGTCGCGTACCTGGAGCCTTGAGCATATCCACGCACAGCGGGACCCTGGATTCAGTACCACGGAGAAGTTTCACATCTGGCTTAGTGGCATTCGGCCCTTCGTCGCCGAAGCAATCGGTCTGCCTCAGCCGGTTGAGGAGAAAGAAGACGGTGCTCGACTTTCTCCGGCGCAGGTAGTCGCGGCGATTGACGAGGCGCTGCAGATGGACGACTTGGATAAAGATGGATTTGAGCAGGTGCAAGACCAGATTTTTGAGCTGTTCGGCTCGCCTGAGCTGGATGATATCACCAACATGGCACTGCTAACCACCAACGACAACTCAGCCCTTAACAACGGCCCTTTTCCGCAGAAGCGCTCCAAGATTATTGAGCTAGAGAGAAAAGGGTCTTTCATTCCAATCGCCACCCGCAACGTGTTTCTGAAATACTACACTGATAACGCCGGACACTTGAGCTACTGGACGGAGACTGACCGAAATGCCTATCTACAGGCCATCAAAACGACTCTAGCAGCTTATTTGCCTACACAACACTCAGCCTAGTCCAGCATGTCGCCAACTCAAACCACCTTCTGGTCGCTATTGAACGACTACTCCATCCGAATTCCCATCATTCAGCGGGATTATGCTCAGGGACGGGACGACAAGACTACTGCGGTGATACGCAACAAGTTTTTACATAGTCTGCACAAGACGCTGCTAGCTAATAATCGTGCAAAGCCCCTGGACTTAGACTTTGTCTATGGTGAGGTTAAGCATCCAGACGAAGCCAAGCTGCGGTATATGATTCCACTGGATGGACAGCAGCGCTTGACCACGCTTTACCTGCTGCATTGGTACCTCGCTGTAGCAGAGGGGCGCTTGGAGGAGGTAAAGCATGTGCTGCAGAAGTTCACCTACCAAACGCGCAGCAGCTCCCGCGAATTCTGCGACTGCCTGGCTAAGTGCGAGCCTGCAGATATTACCCTTGGGGTTGACCAGCCGCTTAGCGAGCAACTGCGGGACGCGGCCTGGTTTCAGCCCGCCTGGCAGCGAGACCCAACTGTGCAGGCAATGTTGACAATGCTCGACGCCATCTCCGAGAAGTTTGGAACGCCAGTGGGGCTATTTGACCAGCTAACGGAAAGCGTGGACCCGCTCATCGGCTTTCAGTTTCTTGAGCTAGACAAGGTTGGTCTGACCGATGACCTCTATCTAAAGATGAATGCCCGTGGAAAGGCGCTGACTGACTTCGAGAACTGGAAGGCAGAGTTTGACCAGTTTCTGCATCTGCATCACCCAGAGCGACAAGGCGAGTTCGCGCAAAGGATAGATGGTCCTTGGACTGACCTATTCTGGCATCATCAGCAGGGCTCCCCAGACTCGATGGATACAGCATTCAGACGTTTTCTGGAATATGTAACCACCATGCTTGGAGTGTGGCGCTCAGGCGTAAAAGTGCAAGAGGAGGAAGAAGAAGCGGCTGCTGACCCGTTTGAGTTGTATCGTAAGGTGTATACAGATGCGGATAACGTTCATTTCCTGTTCCGTGCGCTGGACTTGCTTAGTCCAGACGAGGTAAGAAATACAGACGTCTTCTTTAGGGAAGTATTCTCCAAGACGCAGAAGGAGGACAAGGTTGTCTTGTTCGATGGAGGACTGAATCTGTTTACCCGTATCATCAACGGAGCCAATCCGGATATCAAAGTGAGGGTGCTGCTGTTTGCGCTGCTGAATTACGGCGTCACCATTGGCAGCTTACGCGGCGACGACCCTGAGCTACACGACTTGCTACGGGTGGTGAGAAACCAGCTAGAGCGAGTGCGACAGCTGAAAGACACCAAGTTTGGCCCGGTACTGCGAGAGGACGCTATGCCAAGCTATCTGGCTGATGCCGCCGCCCTAGTCTCATTGTCAGCTACTGGGCAGAGCGTAAACGTATATGAGCTGCTTGCAAAAGGCATCCCTGCAAGGCTTAGAAGCGGCCCGCGCTTTGCTCCAGAGATTGAGAAGGCTAAGCTGATACTCCAAAACCCCGCCCTGAAGAGCGCAGTACATCAACTAGAGGACTTAGCTGTATTCAAAGGGTCGCTGCACAGCTTGAGCTTAGAGGAACACCAGGAGAGCATAGGTGACTTTGCTGCCGCTGCCAAGGAGATTTGGTCTGGCGCAGCTAGCCAGGAGCAAATCATTCGGGCTTGGCTTACAATTGACGATTACTCGCTAAATACCGGTGGCTCACGCTTAGGCGACAAGTACTTTTTTGGTAGCGATGAGAACTGGTATACAATGCTTACAAGCAGCGATACCAAGATAAAAGACTTGCTACCAAGGTTTTTATCAGCTTATCTATCCTCTCCTGGCGCCACTGCTACGGAGCGACTTCTAAATATGGTGGACGCATGGCTAGCAAAAGAGCAGGAGATGGATTGGCGCTACTACTTCATCAAGTACCCGCGAATGACTGAAGACTCCAGCGGCCAGTATGCATGGGAGTCAAGCTTTGAGATGCGTCTGCTGAGCCGCTCCTCATTGAGGGCATTTCATATCAATCCGTACGTCCGCACGGTTATTGGGCTGGTTGCTGATAACAGTAAGTGCTCTGAGTATGACTCTGGTACAAGTGACGCGTACAAGTCCCCTCTGTGGTGTAACAGAGTGTCAAGCGGTGAAGGCGCTACTCAATATGTGGGGCTCTACTGCGAGGATGATGGCTGGCGCGTACGCATGCCAGAAGGCTATGTTCCTGCCGAGGAGCTTGCATCTATGTACGGTTTACAGTCGGATTTGAAAGGGCGATTACAAGAGGACCCATCAACAGACCGGATACAGACTGCACTGGCTTTCATAGATGATTTATACAAGTTCGGAATTAGTCCTGCGGTAGTTTAAAGCTGAACATCACGATTAAATTTTGCCGTAGCTTTCGCTTTGAGCCCTTGAACCCGCTTAGTGAGTCCTTTACTAATGAATCAGACCCAGTTTAAGGGCTCTATCAATTAGCCAGACACATGCGGAGGAGGTCGGTTAGCAAAGGAGTAACAGGCCGCTTTAGATGGTTACCTGCCAATCAGAAGGGCCTAATCAGGTAAGGTCCTTCTGACTAGTGGCAGCATGGGGCGATAATCAAGACGGTAGCTACTTCAGCTTCTCGCGCATTGTGTTGTCGAAGAGAAGAGTTGGCTTCTTGGTGTCGTAAACTCCGGCTCGCCCGTACAGGATATCTTCGTAAGGCATGCCATCCTTTGCGTATTCTACATAGAGCGATGGGTAGCCCGAATACGGGTCCGTTTCCATGTCCAGCTTGACGATGTAATCGTAGGGTATTCGGTAGAAAGGGTGGTAAGTAATGACGGTGTAGGCTGGGTTATTTTTTCTGGTTTCGTCGTCCCAGTCCAGCAGGTCCCATTTTCCGTTCTTATCGAAAATGGCCTTGCCGCCCATGCCGATGAACTCGATGCCGTTGTCGTAAAAGTCCCAAAACTGCATTTTGAGCCAGGAGTCAATCCGGCTGCCGGGGGTAGGGCGAACTTCGGGATAGGAGCGGTCATCCACAGAGCGTACGATGACACTGTCGTACCGAAACTTGACCCACGGCTCGTAGTAGGCGTGCTCCCAACACTCGTGGTCGAGGTTTTTCAGCAGGGCCTTCTTCATCCTATCCCGCAGGGCTAGGTTCTTCTTAAGCTTGGCCGCACTGCTTTGCCTCGGTGCTGCCTTGGTGCCGCTTTGGTTTTCGTAGAGTAGAATCTTGGCTACTTCCTCGATTTTAGGCGTGGGCAGCGAATTGATTTTATTCAATAGCCCATGAAAATCAATGATATTCTGGTCGCTGGTGAAGGCGAAGCGCTGCTGGGTATCAAAGGCTGGGTAGCTCTTCTGCTTTTTGCCCAGTATCAGCACAAATAGCTGGTCGTAGGCCTGGTAAAGGCCATTGGCCAGGAAACTGTCGATGGTGTACTGAATTTTCTTGGTGGCCTTGGCGGTCGTCACCTGCACGGCTACCCGGTTAAAATTGTCGGCCAGGTCAATAGCAGGGAAGTTGTTCTGCACCAGATTGATATTGTGCAGATTGTAGCCATACACGCTATTGAGCAGGCGGCAGATGGTATGCTCCGAAAAGAGGTTAGCATCATACAGGTTGAGAGCATTACGGTTTGAAAGCTCTACTTCCCAGCGGGTCAGTTCGCGTACTATCTTCTTTAATTCTTCTTCTCTTTTAATCATTTACCAAGGATTGGGGCATTTCTGGAAAAAACTGATGAGGCAAGACAGATTATCGAATGGCAATTCCTACTATAGACCAGCGGCAGCGCGTTGCTGCTGTTCAAAAGCCCAATCCTCTGGTGATAGAATGGCCTCCATAAAAGCCGAATAGCCCATGTCGCGCCGCTCCAGCGCGTGCCGGCGTAGAGCTAGGCTGCGTTTGGAGCCTTCGAAGCCGTCCTTTTCCATGGCCTTGCGAAAACCCTCTGGCAATCCTTCCAGCCAGTGCTGGTAATCTTCTTCCGTCACTTCCCCATCGGCCAGATGCTGATAACGGTATGTAGCGTTACCCAGACGGAACAGGCGGGCCATCTCGGCCCGCTGGCTTTCGGGCAACTGCTCCAGAGCCTGCAGTTGGGCTTGGTGGTGCTTGTCGAGTGGGTGGCGGGGCTGGAGCAACTCTTCCATCTTATTCAACTGGGCCCTGTTGAGCGAAAGCCGCGAGGGCGCGGGTGTTTTCGTACAGCATGCCCTTCCGCTTCCCGCCGTTAAACTGCGGGCCGTCGCCCTGCAGTACCTGCCAGACCTGCTCGTAGGATACCCGGATGGGCGAGCGATGGGTTAGGTCATTGCCATCAAGCAGCACTTCGCAAGTAAATTCTTCCGCGCCAATTTCCAGCTGCCAGACCGTGCTCTGGTGCAGGTGCAGGGTGCCGAGCATTACGCGCCCGCTTTCGGTCTGAAAGTAGTTTGTGCACACCAAGTAATGATGCTGCGGGGTGGAAAGGCCTGCCTGCACCTGGTGCAAAACGGCAACTAACGGATGCGGCTCGCGGGGCATAGGATTGTGCTTACGGCTGATTCATGACCCACGGGTCGGGTAATTCTCACGGTGAATCCGCTCGTTGTAGTACACCGCGTCGGTTGACTGAAAGGTAAGCCTTTCGCCTACATCCTGTCCGGCGGGCACTACCTTGCGCAGCAGCTGGTAGAGTTGGTCGAAGAGGATGGTCGCCCGGAAGCGGTCGGTCCACGGGCCTGGGGCGTGCAGCTCGTCGTCTTCCGGGTAGCGCACAAATTCTGTGTCGAAGGCCACGTAATCAGGCCCGATTTCCAGGTTGGCAACCTCGCTGTGGTGCAGGGAAAAAAACGGCCGGGTAGTGCCGGCGCCGCGGGTGGTTGTCGCGGTCGTAATAATGGGCGCCCAGCAAGTAATACACGGTCGGGTCACGCAGGTCCGTTTCGACCTGGTGAAGTAGCTCCGGCAGGTTGGCCCAGGTGTGCGGTTGTTCCATTAACGGAGCCTTAGATGTAGCTAATGAGGATAACATTCCAGTAGGGGAATGAAATTGGCGAATAATTTCCAATAAGGAGAAGCCACGGGCATTTCAGATGCTGGCTGCCAGCCCCAAAGCGTGCGCGTTCAGGTAAGTGTGTAGTTCAGACCGTTCCCGGTAACTGCCGGGTAGGGTCTTGGATGCAGTGCGAAAACGAAAACTCATTTGGCAAAAACAGGCCCTGGATTCCATCAATTTTGCAGGCATGAAAGCCAAACTACCGTCTGGTGTGGCCATATTGGCTAGATTTGCCTGTTAAACCGATTGCCGAGTATGCTGGCTTTGAAATCCTACGCTGTGCATAGTTGCCCTTCCTCAGTTGGCCTTCTGGCCGACTGGCTGAGTTGGGCTCTCCGGCAGCCGTTGCCCATCCAACAGCGGCCCGCCCTGTTTGTGGGCTCTCTCGCGTAACGCACCCCTCTGAAAAGCAGCACGCCACCGCCCCATTCTGGGCGGCTGGGCAGCTGCACTGTATCCTGCCGGGCCCCTCAACTGGTCGCAGGCGGAGCGTTTTCATTCCTTTCCGTTGACGTTACTGTTATGGCTGCGAGCCCCTATCGCCGCTTTTCCAGCATCTGCCCTACCGTGCAGGCGCTGGTGATTCGGCTTATTCAAGAAGAATTCACCGCTTTGCTAAACCTCACTGCTGAGGTACCCGAAGTTGCCTGGGCCCGCGCCGTAGTGCTGGCCGACCCCATACTGCTGTACTGCACGGCCCAGGAGCCGGCCATCCGGCTCTGTCCGGAATCCTACCAGCAGCTGCTCGCCTGCCTGCAGCAGGAACTAACCAGCACAGAGTAGCATCACTCACTCTATAAGAAAAGCCCGGCCATAAATTTGGCCGGGCTTTTCCAGTATTAAGGGCGCTCATAAAGTCGTCTTGCTGTAGCCGAAGTGGATGACATTGCTGTAAACCCTGATTCTGTTGCAAACTGCAGTCAAGGTAATTGCGTGGCAAAAAATCTACGCATAACTTCCCAAACTATACTCTGCTCTGCGCTATTGCGTGTAATGGTTGAAGTATCAAATTCGATTAACAGTTCATTGACTACTAATTTGCTGCTACGAAACAGGATATTGCTGTGTTGAACAAACGGCATGTGCCGCTTGGGCATGTGCATCTTAACCCGCCAAATCTTTTGACCTGCGTGTAGGACGGCAAACTGCTCCAGTAACTGCCGCTTCTCGTCGGGGGAGACTGACCGGGCAATAGTATAAATGGCTTTTCTTCGGCTATTTACCGTCAAGCATTTAGCTAGCGTGAGCATTGATAAGTAGTTGATGATTTTGCAGTAACACCCAGGCTTTTTCCCAATGTGGAACGACAAAGAAACAAACGTTGACCTCTTAGGACATCGGCGCATCGCTCAAACCATCGTAGAGATATTACGGGAGGAAGAGTTGCGCCCACTTACCGTTGGTATCCACGGCAGTTGGGGCGCGGGCAAAACCTCGATTTTGTCGCTTATCGAGGCGGAGTTGAAGGACGATGATACAACCTTGTGCCTGACGTTTAACGGGTGGCTTTACCAAGGGTATGACGATACCAAATCGGCTCTGATGGAAGCGGTGGTGCACGCCTTGTTGAGCCGCCGCTCGGTGGGAGCATCGGCCATGGCGATGGGCAAGCGTTTGTTCAAGCGCATCAACTGGCTGAAAGCTGCCAAGGTCGCCGGCAGCCTGGCGATGACGGCCGCCACGGGAATGTCGCCGGCCGCCCTTTTCGGTTTGCCCGGCCTGCTGGCCAGCGCCAAGGATTTATTCGCCGACAAGGAAGCCAAGCCCGCCGGCACAACCGTGAACGTGACGGTGGAGGCAGAGGAAGAAGACTGGTTAAAACCGGAACAAGCGACCGTGCCAGCGCAGATTCAGGCTTTTCGTGATGAACTGCAGGCCCTCATCAAAGAAGCTGGCGTAGAGCGACTGGTAGTCTTAGTAGACGACCTTGACCGGTGCCTGCCCACCTCGGTTATTGACATTCTGGAGGCGGTAAAGCTGTTTCTGTTCGTGGAGGGTTCAGCCTTTATCCTGGCCACCGACGAGCAGATGATTGAATATGCCGTGCGCCGCCACTTTCCCGACTTACCGGTGTCGCAGGCCGAGTACACGAAGCACTACTTGGAAAAGCTGATTCAGATTCCGATTCGAGTGCCTTCGCTCAACGCGCTACAGACGCAGAATTACATCCGGTTTCTGTTGCTGCAAAACCACTTGCAACACGATAAAACCCGGCTGGCCGAAATTTGCACGGCCTTTGAGCAAGCCCGTGAAACGCCCTATGACAACAAGGAACTGACCTACGCCTTCATTACCGAGCAGTTGGGAGGTTCCAATCAAGACCTGCGCAACATTCTCAATGTTGCCGAGCAACTTGGAAGCACCTTGGCCAAGGAGTTGCGCGGTAACCCGCGCAATGTCAAGCGGTTTTTGAATACTTTATTCATGCGCCAGCGCGTGGCACGTATCTACGGCTTAGAGCAAAAGGTGCAACTCGACGTGCTGGCCAAACTCATGCTATTGGAGCGTTTCCATGCTGAGCAATACGAAGCCGTAGTCGCCGACGTGACGGCTGCCCCAGACGGGCGGTCAGCTACTGTGCAACAACTGGAAGCCACCGAACCCGAACCTGTGGCGGATGCCAAGCCGAAAGCGAAATCCAAGCACGATACGCCGGCTGCTACGGCTCCGGCAGTTGAGGAAGCGCTACGGCAATGGGCGCAGTTCGCGCCTGCCCTGGCAGAAGTGGATTTGCGGCCGTACATTTTCATTTCCCGTGAGCGGGTCTTGAGCTTTCAACCGGGTGAGGAGATTCCGCCGGCGCTCATGCCGCTCTACCAGGCACTGCTGACTGGTGTGCGTATGCAATTCGTGAAGCACGAGGCGGATGCAAAAGCCCTTACTCCCAGCCAGGCCCGGCTGTTATTCGAGCAACTCCAGCGCGAGGCCGTGACGACCGGAGATTGGCAAACGGTGCCAAAAGCGGTGGATGGCTTAGTGTACTTAGTGCAGCAGCAGCCAGCATTGGAAGCACCTCTTATCGCCATGATGAATAGCGTGGCCGCTAAGGACCTGGGAGTGTGGGTCGGCACCAAATTCGGTTTCTTCACGACGCCTGATGGAAAAGCCGCCCGCCGTACCTTCCTGGCTAATCTACAGCAAGACCCGCAGGTGAGCGGAACCTTGAAAACCCTTCTTTCTCAAATGCAAACTGCTGACTAACTCGTGGGAACCTCTGCCAACCGCCGCGGCCCGAAGCCGTCCATCCCGCTGATTCCCGACTGGATTGAGCCCCTTCCTCCCGAAGTGGAACCAGCAACCGAGCCGGTTGGCCCGCAGCAGGAGCCAACTGGGCCGGTGGAAGAACCGTCCCCAACGGACGATGGAGTAGACTCGGACGAGACCACTAGCCCGACCCAACCGGCCGACGAGGAGGGGGCGCAGCCGGCGGTACCGCTGCCTGCCAACCGTTTCAACACCAGCCAGCGGGGGTTTCAGAAGGCGGTTAAAACCAATAACTTTTCCGGCCTGCGCCGCACGGTAAAGAACTATGTGGCTCAGGGCCTTGGCGGGGCACGTACGGGAGCCCGACGGCTCAGCCGCTCAGGACGCGCTGTTGCTTCTTTTGGGGCAGTGTTGGGCGATATTCGACAGCAAGGGCTGGCCGCGACCCTGACCCGGTTGAATCTGGGCCAACTGGTTGGGCAACCGGTGGTGACCGTGCTTTCAGCCCTGATGACCCACGTGTGCGGCGCTTCCGCGCTGCTCGACGATGCCATCACCCGCGAAGCCTACGCCGACACCATTACGCGCGTGGTGGCAGACATGCCTGACCTGGACTTGGAGCACCTGACAGAGGCACAGGCGGGCGAGATGCTGGCCGTTTTTTTAGAGCAGAGCATTGTGCTGCGGCTCATCTGCGACATTGGACGCTCACAAACCGTGGCCACGGCCAATCCAACCGACTCGCTGCGTGTGCAGCAGGAACTGTATCAGATAGTCAACGGAATGGTGCACAGTAGCATCTTGCCCGAACTGACACAATCTATGGCCGACCCAGCCAACCTAAACCGGGAAATCCAGCGCATTTATTTCGTTGCCCTCAACGCCATTACCACCGCTAACTAGTCTGTCCTATGCCGACCAGTGGAATTGAACTACGCATTGGGGAAACCGACCAGGGGGCCGGCGCAGACCCTACCCGGTTTGCCAACTTCTATACCTTCGACGTGCAACGTCCCGGTTCCGGTCAGCCAGCCATCAGCCTGAGCGAATTGTTGGTGGCGTTGCGGCGGGTAAGGCTCCAGCCCTCGCCCCTGAGCCTAGACTGGTTGGCCGTGGCCTGCGCTGCCTACGCAGCCGATACAACTGTCGACCGCTACACAAACTCCGATGACGGGTGGACGCGCCAGTTTGAGTTGTTTGTGCCTGTAAGCGACGTAGCCGTCTGGGACGCGCAGGCTGAGTTGCTGGCTACCATACTTAACTTTCTTACCGGCGACCTGTGGAAGCTGACCTTTCGGCCGAGTTCGGCCGCCATTGTAGTGGCACGGCGCAGCATGAAACCGGTTACGTATCTAACGGATACCGTATGCTTGTTTTCAGGGGGTATGGATAGCTTTCTGGGGGCCATGAAGCTGCTGGATGCCGGGGTGCAGCCTCTCTTGGTCGGGCACGCGAAAAGCAGTGATGTTTCTGATTTTCGGAACCAGGCAGCTGAGGCTCTTCGCGCTCACTATCCGTTGCTAAACTTGGAATTGATAAAGGCTTTCGTGCGTGTAAACAAGCCCCGGCGCACTCACGAAACCGTAATCGGTGAGAGCACCGAGCGTGGCCGCTCGTTTCTCTTTCTGGCCCTTGGAGCGGCTTGTGCCTCCGCCCTCCCCGGTCCGGCCCGGAAAAATCTGTGGATTCCGGAAAACGGCTTTATCACTTTGAACCTGCCCCTCTCTCCCCTGCGGATGGGAGCCTACAGCACCCGCACTACCCATCCCTACTATTTGCAATTGGTGCAGTCGCTGATGGATAACCTGGGGCTAAACACGACGGTGCACAACCCCTTTGAATTTTTGACGAAAGGTGAGATGCTTGCTACCTGCTCAGACCCAGCTTTCGCCGCGAGCGTCAATACGATGTCGTGCAGTCGGCCCGCGACGCGCAACGCCCGCTTAGAGGGCGTGGGTACCCGGCACTGCGGTCGCTGTGTGCCCTGCATCATCCGGCGAGCAGCCCTGCATAAAGCGGGCATCCGCGACGACAACGCCTTGCTGCCGGCGGACAGGCAGTATCGCACTGATATTTATCGCGACACCCTGCACGCGTCCACATCCAATGCCACCAATAAAGGGGCGAAGGGCGAGAACGTCTTGGCGCTCCGATATATGCTGGCCCGGACGCAGGCCGACCCCCATTACTTAGCCGCGGCCATCCAGCTGACAGGTCCCCTCACGAACCCGCAGCAGTCACTCGACGTGTACCGGCGTGGGCTGGCAGAGGTAGCAGCCATTCTGCGACGGGTAACCGTAGTTCCTTAATGCATGGCCTGGTACGTTGACACTCATTGTCACCTGGACTTATTCCCGGGCATTCAGCAGACAGTAGCCGAGCAGGATGCGGTTCCAATAAAGACTATTTCGGTCACGAATGCGCCGTTCCTGTGGCGACCTAACCAGCAGCTGTTTCGCTCGTGCCGCAACATCCGATTGGCATTAGGACTGCACCCAGAGCTAGCAGGCCAGCGGGTACACGAAATGGCCTTGTTTGAAGCACTTTGCACCGAGACGAAGTACATTGGTGAAATTGGCCTTGATGGTACGACTACCAACCAACAGGAACGGGATGCTCAATTGCTCGTGCTGCGCGGTGTGATGGCTGTACTGCGCACCAGCCCAGCTAAAATTCTAACGGTGCATACCCGCCGGGCTGCCGTCGAGACCATTCAGGAACTGGCCACTGGGCTGGCCGATACGCCGCATCAGGTCATTCTACACTGGTATTCTGGCAACTTAACGGAATTGCGGCGGGCGGTAGAACTGGGCTTCTACTTCTCGGTGAATCACGCTATGCTCACCAGCAAGTCATCAACTGCACTACTAAAGTCTATTCCGCGCAGCCAATTGCTGACGGAAACGGATGCGCCGTTTACTTTTTCACCTGCTGTACCGGACCGACTTACCTCGTTGCGAAAGACAATGAAGATGTTGAGTAATCAGTGGGCAATGGAAGAGCAGGAGTGCTTACACTTGGTCTGGGAAAACTTTTCTGGCTTGCTGAAGGCAACACATTAGTTTCCAATGCTCCGGGGCATGGGTACATTCTAAATTGATGCGATTATCTCCATATCCTACTTCCCAATCACGTATACCGGTACCGCCTGTGCATTGGTGCCGCGCCCGGTTTCTTTTTTCACTTCCTTGCCGTCGAGCAGGATGGCCGCGGTGATTTCCGAAGCGGCCGTGCCGCCGTTGAGGCTGGCCAGCAGGCTGAGGTGGTCTCCCTGCTTCATGGTGCGCTTGAAGCGGTAAGAAGCCGGCAGCGGGACATTGTTGACCGTGGTGGTGCCGCCGCTCTCGTTGTCGTAGCTGATGTAGTCCGAGGCTTGGACGGTGGTGGAAGAAATGCGGTACTCCACTTGGTATTCTTTGGGGCCGGTGGGCGTCGCGTCGTCTTTGGCGCAGTTGCTGGCCGTGGCCAGGGCCGCGCAGCTCAGGAGTAGGGTGGCTAGTCGTTTCATAGGGCAGAATGATTTAGCGGAAGTGGTACCGCAGGCCGGCGCTGGCGTAGCCCGGCCATTGGTCGAGGAGGGAATTGTTGAAGAGGTAGCCTTTGGTGGCGGTGGCCACCAACGAGAAGCGGTTGCCCAGGAACACGTCCACTTCCGCCCCGGCCTGCGGGCCGTAGGTGAAGCGCTGCGTCTGCTTGGCGTCAGTGGGCAGCTCGCCGGTGCCGTTTTCCCCGGTGCGCTCGTAGCCGGCGCCGGCCCCGAGCAGCAGGTGCACGTAGGCCACTTCGCCCAGGCGGAACAGCTGCGGAGCGAGCAGCAGCCGCCCCGCGTAGCTGGTGTACTTGCCGCGGCCATCCAGCGTGCCCGTTTCGCGCAGACCGCTGGCGCGCAGGGCCAGGTGGTTGGTGAGCATGCTGGTGTAGCTCAGCTCGTAGTAGCTGCCTTGTTCGGAGCGACCCAGGTGGGCGCCCCAGCTGGAAATGTGTCGGACGTGGCGCTGAGCGGAGGCTGGCACGGCGCCGGCCCCCGCCAGCAGCAGGGCCACTAGCAATAGGTTTTTCATGAAGGGTTAGTTGCGGGGGCGGGCGCGGTCCGCTTTGATAAGGGCGTTTTGCACCAGGATGTCGGAATAGACCATTTCGGCCGCCTGCCGAGAGGGGCCGGGCTGGGCGGCTTCGGCAAGCAGGCGGTCGGCTTCCTGGCGCAGCTGCATGGCCTTAATCATGTTGTCGTTGGAGGTATTTAGGGCCACCATCCGCTCGCCTTCGGTCATGGCGTAGCGGCCGGGGTTCTTGAGCGTCGCGTTCATCTCAATGCTCTGCTGGGTCATTTCGTCGGCAATCTTGTAGTAGCCGAAGGCGGTGGCAATCTTCTTTTTCTGCATCATCTCCTCGTAGGCGAACGTGGAGACGGCGGCTTCCTCGCGCTTGAGCTGGTACTCACGGGAGCTCATGCGGTTGTTGCCGGCCGTGGCACCCGAGCCGAAGCGCGAAAACACGTCGTACACCGTATTCAAATCCTGCTGGGGATTGTTGAGCTGCAGGGCCTGGCGCAGACGCTCGGCTTTCTGAAACACGGGCATGTACTGGTTGCTCTGCGCCCGGCCCGACATGGCCAGGGCGCGGGCAAACAGCTCCTGCGGGTTGGAGAGGCGCAAATCCTGAATGCTCTGCACCTTGCGCAGGTCGGCCTGCACCTGGCGTTGCAGCTGCAAGGTCTCGTCGGTGATGTCCTTGGTAACGCCGGCAATCTGCTTGGCGTCCTTGATGACTTGGTAGTTTTTGACCGTTTCGGTCCACTGCTTCAGGTGCTTGGCAAACTCGCCGATGTGCACGCCCATGTGCAGCGGGTCGTTCACGACAGCCTGGGCCGTGGCGTCGTTCGTGGGAGCGAGAATCAGGGCCAGGGCCACGAGGGCCGGCAAAAGCGTCTTTTTCATCGTCGTATCAATTAGGTGGAAGAATTAGCGCACGGCCGCTTCCGGGCCGAGCTGGCCGGCCGCTGCCGTGGTAATCAGGATGAGGTAGCCATCGGGGAGCAGCACGTCGCGCAGCTTGGTGCGGGTCTTGGGCCGCGAGAGCACCGAGGCCGCTACCCGGCCGCCCACGCCCACCACGGAGTTAGCGGCCGAGGCCGAGCGGTCGATGGCCGTGCTGATTTCTTGGGTCGTCTGCTGCTGCAGCTCGTTGCCGGCCATGCCCGCTTCCCGGGCCACGCGCTTCACCGGGTCAATCATGATGCCCGGCATGTAGTTGAAGTCGTAGATGTCGGCCTGCACCCGCGTCGGGCCCAGGCGGTTCACTTCCAGCGTCACGTTGTTGGTGCCCACGGTGGCCACGCCGGCAAAGACCATATTCTTAGGGAAGGTCACCCCGGACACCACCGCGTCTTCCAGCAAGCGCAGGATAACCACCGAGCCAGTGCGCACCTTCTGCTCGCCGTTGATGACGCACTTGTAAAACACATCGGGCGCCAGCTGCTGCTCGCGCTGGCTGCCCTGGGCCATCAGGCGGGCGGAGTTGCCCACTTTCACGGTATTGAAGCCATCCATGCCGGGGGCACTCATGCGGGTAGCCAGCAGCTGCGCGGTCTGGTTGGGGTCGCGGTAGCGCTTGCCGGTCATGCGCTCGTAGGCAGCGCGGGTTTCAGGCGGCGAGGAGCCCAGCATGGCCAACACGTCCGGGTCGGTTTCAAACGGGGTGCCATCTACGTCGCGGGCTGGGACCAGGCTGCGGCCCGCCCGGCCGGAACCAGCGCCTGTGCGGCGCCCATTGCCGCCCCCGGCCGTCAGCCGCCGGCGGGGTACGACCAGCGTCTGCGCCTGATAGGAGCCGGTAGTGGGGTCTTGAATGGTGGCTTCGATGGTGTCCACGTCGGCCGCGGCCAGGCGGGCGGCTTCTGCCCGGCGGCTCGCGGCCTGCGCGGCCGCCTGGGCGCGGCGCCGCTTGCGCAGGGCCAGGCCGGTGGTATCGACGGCAAACACGTCCACGACATCTTGGTCGGTGGCCCGGGCCGGGGCGCTCTGGGCATCCTGCTCAGCGCGGCGCTGGGCTTCTATCTGGGCGGAGGGCGAGGCAGCCGGCGCCAGAGGAGCCGTTTCCACTGAAGGAATTTCAGGCTCGATGTTGGCCGAGGCGGCCGCCACTGGTTCGCGCTCCTGTTGGGCGGCTCGCTGTGCGGCTTTCAGCCACAGCAGCAGGCCGCCGATGATGAGCACCAGCAGCAGGCCGGCCAGCACCATCCAGTTGGCGCGGAGGAGCTCAGCAGGGGTGCGCTTAACCGGGACAGAGGCCGGAGCGGGCTGCTCGGCTTCCGAATTGGAAACGGTTCGCTTGTCGGAGGTTGAGGGAGTGATGGGTTCCATAGCAGAGAATAGCGGCGTTAGATGGTAGCGGCGCGGTTTATCACGCGGGAGGGCACGGGCAGCACCAGCACCCGGGCGCCGTTAAGCTCGCGCAGGGTCACTTCCAGGTAGCCGCGCTCAGTGGCCGCGTACAGCGGAATGGCATAGGTCAGGTAGCCCGTGGTGCGCCCGGTAATTACCTGGTTCGGGCGCCCGCCCGATGGGGCCAGCGGGCGCCGGGCCTCGTTCTTCTTGCGAGCCAGAAACTTCTTCTGGGCGTTTTCCACCAGCTGGAAATCGGTGAAATCCACGTTGTAGTCAATGTTGGTCTTGTTGATGACCTTGAAGCGCAGGTAAGTGAAATCCTTGTCGTTGCGCACGTTGGCCAGCGAGAGCACCAGGTCGTTGTCGACCACGGCCACAGCCTGATGCTCTTCCCGGGCTTTGCGCAGCTGGCTCAGCTTTCCCTCGACGACAGTTTTCTTTTCGCGCTCCTTGTCCAGGGCCAACTCGTTTTCCGGCGCGGCTCCCGTGGAGGAGACGCTTTTGCCGTTGATGCTCAGCGCGCCGTCCTTCTGGAAATCGTAGAGCTGCATTACTGGCCGGTCCGCGTACACAAGCCGGCCCATCCAGTACTTGGAGCCGTAGCGGATGAGCATGGGCGTGGGCGGGGCGTGCTTGCGCTTGGCGCGCACAAACACGGCGTTGGCTTCAATCTTGACCAGGTAGTTGCCGGCCATGCCCACGTCGACCAGCGACACGGGCCCGCCGAACACCAGGTAGGTCGTGGAGGAGTCGGACACGGCTACGTCCAGCAGGTTATCGGTGGTGGCCAGGACCGCAGTTGGGGTAGTGGTGGTGCTCTGCGCGGCCGCCGGCGCCGTTTGCAGCAGTAGTAAAAACAGCTCCAGCAAGGCGGGGAAGGTGTAAAGTCGCATCGGTGAAGGGGATTGGTGATTAGTTGGCGGGAGCAGTTGGGGCAGGCGTAGTGGCCGGAGCCGCCGGCGCTGCGGGCGTACCGGCTGGAGTCAGGCCGCGCTCGGCTTCCTGCAGGCGGCGCTGGCGGTCGGCCTCCTGGGCCTGCAGCAGCTCCTGCTCTTCCCGCGTCAGCTGCGGGCTGTAGGGGATGTAGTCGAAGTTGGTGATGAGCAGCCCGTAGGGGTTGGCATCCGAGCGGTTGGTTTCCACCAGGTTGAACTTGGCAGCCAGCGGCAGGGGCTCCTTTTGCTGGCCCCCGATGAAAATGCGCTGCTTGATGTAGACCGCGCCCGACCAGGGGCGCTTACTCATGTCCACCAGCACGCTGTCCACGGTGACCACGTTACGGGCGGCGTAGCGCTCGTAGTTCTGCAGCACCTGCCCGCGGGTGAAGCACTCGTAGATGCGCCGGCCGCCGCGGCCCTCAATCAATGGCAGGGCCGCGTCCAGGTTGGCCTTGAAGGTGTATTGGTCGTGGCCGAACATGGTTTGCATGAACTGGCGCACTAGGTTACGGGCCTCGTAGGGCGTGTGGGCGTCGTTGCCGGCCGAGAGGGCCGCTACTGAGCCCGTTTGCGAGACGACGTACACGCGCCGGCCGCTGTTTTCGTAGGCGCGGTACACCATAAAGCCCGAGGCCAAGGCCACGAGCAGCAGGGCCAGCACGCTGCCCAGCGCCAGGTTGCGCATGGTGGAGAAAGAGGTACTTAAGTCTTTGGCGGAATCCATGGGTGAGTGGTTGTGAGTGTTGAGAGTGAATGCCTTTTGGCCCTACCGCCCCGGTGATTGGAGCGTGAGGAAGGTCATCCTGGTGGGTTCCGGCAAACCGGAAGGGTCGCGGTACGGGTATACCACCAGGGCTGGCTGCTTCTGGTTGTTCTGCCCCGTGTAGGCATACAAGGTGCCGCGTACCGTCACGGGCGTATGGGGCTGGATTTGCGACACCGTGAAGCGCTCCGGCTTCGTCAGGCCTTGGGCTCCGACCTGGAAGCTGGCCAGCGAATCGGTGCCGTTAGGCGCGTACAGCGGCAACGAGGCCGGTATCTTTTCCTTGGGCCCGTAGCCCATGGGCTGCCAGCGGAGCACGGCTTCGTAGGAAATGCGGTAGCCGGGCGCGGTGCCGACTTTTCGACCGCCGGGGCGGTCCGGGTCCGAGCCCCACATCCAGGGTAGTGTCACTTGCATCGGCTCCGCCTTCAGGACTTTGGCGGAAACAACTTGCAGGTAGCCTTGCTTGGGCGTTTGCTGCTCCACGCCCGGGCGCACATCGAACGCGGAAGGAGACAAGGGAGCCGGCGCGCTGACGGATGAAGCGGCTGCCGCTGGGGCAGATGGGCTGGAACCAGGTTCGGGGGTGGTGGTAGCCGGTGTGGTGTTGTTGGATTGGCAGCTTGAAGCGAGGCAGCAAAGCAGGATAGCAGCGAGGGATAAAGGCAGGCTTTTCATAGCGTGACGGGTTAGGTGGAAGGAGCTATTTGGTCCAGATGCCGGAGGCGCGTTGCCGGTAGGATGGGTTCAGGGCGTCGGACATCGTAATGACCGGCAGGCCGGAGGAAGCGGAAGCGCTGGGAGCTTCGCTACCGGCGGCGTTACTGCCTGAGGCGGTGGCACTACTGCCTCCTCCTCCACTCCCACCGCCGCCCCCGTTTCCCAGGGCGCGACCAACGGCACTGGATAAGCCGCCCCCACCGGGCGCCACGACGCCGGCGGCGGCCGTGGCCGCGCCAACGGCCATGCCCGTCATGGAGCCGATAAAGCCCTGCGCGGCCGAGGAGCCGATGAACATCGAGGTGAGGTAGGGTACCATCACGTAGAGCAGCACAAAGGCTACGGAGGTCAGCATGAACATCTGCTCATCAACCGACTGCTGGGGCCCGTTCACGATGTTGCCAAACAGCCCGCCCGGGGCGCGGGCCGACTCCGCGTAGAACTTGTAGAGCGTGTCGAGCAGCACGAACGTCAGCCCCCACATCTGCACCGCCAGGAAGTTCTGCAGCCACTTCATAGCCAGCTGACCGAAGGAAGGCACGACCGACAAGGTCATGGCAATCGGGCCGCAGACGTACAGGAAACCCAGGATGAACTGCTGGATGAACGTCATGATTTTGCGGATGATGAGCACCGTGGTGGCCGTAAACAGCCGGGTCATCAGCCCCGAAAACGTGAACGTGGACAGCGTTTCCGAAATGCTGGTCATCAGCGCCGAAGCTCCCGAGACGATGTCGCCGATGCCCATGGAATCGTTGCGGGCCGCCGCGGCCACGGCCGGCGGGGTGGTCAGGTCGCGCAGCGCTTCGGCCGCTGACTGGTTCGTAGCAAACAGCGCCGTAAAGGCCGCAATGCCCGTGCCCAGCGTGTCCATCAGCGTCTGGTAGAAGAAGAGCAGGAAGAATATCCAGGTGGCCTTGATAATCGGCCCCCAGTCCATGGCCAGGCCGCTGCCGGAGATAAAGCCGCGCCCGATGGTGTAGAGCAGCGCAATGCCCATCAGCGAGGGGGTGATGAAGCGGCAGGCCGTGAGCACCACCTGCAGAGTCTGGTCGCAGGCCCGCAGAAAGCCCGGGTCGATGCCGTAGGCTACCATCGCGAGCATACTCATTTGGCCAGGGCCCCTTTACGGGCCTGTTTATCTTCCACAAACTGGTCAACGGCGTAATCCAGGCGCTGCACCCGCACGGGCTCGTACTCAATCTGCCCCTCCGCATTGAGCAGCACGTGGCCGTTCTTGTCGGTACGGGGCCGCTGCTGGGTCTGCTGGTAGAACTTGACCAGCTTGTTGAGGTGGTTGCGCTCCACCGGCTTCGACGTCAGGATGGCGTCGAGCTGCGGCGAGGCCTCCAGTGCAAATACCTTCCCTTGGCGCCCTGCTTGATGAAAAACTCGCGCAACGCCTCGGTGGAGCGCACCGACTTAATCAAGTCCATCTCGTGGCCGGTCAGGCCCAGCGGGGCCTGCAGCTGCGCCAGCGAGTCGGGGTTGACGTGGCGCAGGATAATCTTCGTGGCCGAGTTGTTGATGATGGCCGGCCCGATTTTGCTGCTGGTAATCTCGGTGATACCCTGGGTGATGATGGTGACCGAGCCGTTGGTTTTGCGGATGGTGCGGTACATCGACTCGATGAACTCGGAGAGTACGCCCGAAAGCATTGTCCAGGCTTCGTCGAGGGCGATGTACTTGATGTCGTCGGGAAACTTGCGGAACAGGTCCAGGCTCAGCTCGGTGATGAGCATGGCCACCACCGGGTAGAGGTCGGGGTCAGCCTGCACCTTGGCCAGGTCAAAGCAGATGAGCCGGTACTCCGACAAATCCACGTCGCGCTTGGCGTTGAGCACCCGCTCGTAGCGGCCGCCGGTGATGTACTGGCCCAGCACCAGGAAAAACTGGTGCATGTCGATGTACTTCAGGTTTTTCTGGTACTGCCGGCGGGCGCCGTCCAGCGGGTCGGGCTCTATGCCCTCCCCGGCACGGCCACCGGCTTCTGCATTTCCTGGTCGTAGCCCTCCACGAAGCGGTAGAAGCTTTCCATGCCGGGAAACTCCTCGTCCTTCTGGTTCAGGCGCGGGCTCTCGTTGAGGCAGGCGTAGTACTCAATCAGAAAGCGCGAAAGAATAGTACGCTCCGACTTGTCCAGTGCCGTGTCCTTGCCACCCTTCCACAGGGCCGCGAGCAGTGCTAGGTGGAAGTTGGTTTTCTCGTCGTTATAGAGCCATTTGCCCGAAGCGTCACGCGGCACCACGAAGGGGTTGAATTCGATTGGGCGCTGCGGGTCGTACTCGAAGTAGGTGTTGTCGAAGTCCTCGCCGTTGAGCGACTGCAGCACGTTGCGGTAGGTGCCGCCCACGTCCATGATGATTTGCCGGGCACCCTTCTCGAAGCGCTGCACAATCAGGTTGCCAAAGGTGTAGCTCTTGCCCGAGCCCGAGGGCCCGATGACAATGGCGTTCTGGTTATCCAGGGCCGTGTTGAAGAGGTTTACCTGCACCAGGTTGCGGAACCGGTCGGTGAGATATTCGCCCACCGGGTCGGTTTTGTAGGTGGCCGTCCAGTGGGTGTAGCAGGCGCCGCGGTCGGCGGTGCTCGTCAGCCAGCGGTCCGGCACCTGCCAGGCGTTGCCGGGCAGCAGGCCGAAGAACACGGGCAGGGCTAGGTAGCTTTCCACCACGCTTTCCGTGCCGAACATGTAGCGAAAGGCCGCAGTGGCCCGCTCCACGTTCTCGCGCCGGCTGGTGTCGTTGGTGTCCCAGAGCACGCAGCTCAGGTGCAGGCCCACAATCTGCTTGTTTTCGGCCCGCACCTCGGCGGTGAACTCCTCGACTTCGGCCGCGCGCAGGTGGTTGTCCTGGGTGGCCAGAAACGAGAGCGAGGCATTTAGCTTACGGTCGGTATCAAGTGAACTGAGCTCAGCGCGGGTATCCTGAATCAGCAGAGCCTGGGTGAGCACGTGCGGGCACTGCAGGATGTGGGTGAGCGGGTAGAGCATCGGCGCCGTCACGCCGTAGCTATTGCGCACGGCCGGGTAGGCGTCGGAGCCCTGCCCGACCATGCTCAGCACGTTCACTTTCTGCTCGCCCACGCTGAAGGTGCCCAGGTCATTGCCGATTTCGCGCTCTTGGCGCGTGGGCTGGCCGTCGAAGTTGAGGTTGAAGTACTGCAGGTAGAGCTGGTAAATCTCTGCGCTGGGCAGCCGCTCAAACGTCACGCCGCCCAAGTTCTTTATGCCCTGGATGAATTCCACGGCGCCGCTTTCGGCCGCTTCGAGCGTGTGCACGAGCTGGGCAAACGGGTTTTTGAGCACCGCCTCGCCGGCGCGGGCCACCAGGGCATTCACCGCGTTGGTCTTGGGCGACTTCACGGCTACCGGCGCGAAGGAGAGGAACAGGTAGGACTTCTGGAACAGCACCAGCCGCTCGAAGAAGTGCTTGTTCATCTTGTTCTCGAAGTAGGTCTGCTGCGTTTTGTCCTCGCGGTAGGGCCGGTCGTAGTAGATGTCGGTTTTCTGCACGATGGTGCCCACCGGCAGGGGCCGCAGCACGCCCACCAGCGCGGTCTGGAAGGCCTCGTAGTCGTCCGCAGTCCAGCTTTCCATCTCGGCAGGCTCCACGCGGAAGCCCACCGCGACGCGGCCGTCCTTGAACACCACCTTGTCGCCCTCGAAGCTATGCACTGGCATCACGGTGTTAAACGCGGCCGTTTTGGGCTTTTTGGTCATGGTTGGGAGTGGGGATAGGCCCCACCGCCAGGCGGCGGGGCTGGATGAAGGTGAAGGAGAGCCAGCTCATCAGAAAGCCGGGCGCCTGCCGCTTGCTCAGGTAGCGCAGGCCCAGAATCAGGCCGAGCTCCGCCAAAATGACGAGCAGGTACACCAGGCGCGGTATCTTGACGGCCATGCCCAGAAAGCCGAGCAGCAGCACCGAGCCGATGAAGAGGCCGACCATGATGCCCAGGTCCTGGATGTTCATGCCCAGCACCTGGGCGGGCCGCTCAATGGATTTGTAGGAGCGCATGGCCGCTTAGCGTACGCCCCCGTCCCCGCCGCCCACGGCGCTGACCAAATCGTCCTTGAACAGCTGGAAGCCGAACCACAGTATCACGCCGCCCACGAGCCAGCCCAAGGAGCCCAGCGCGTCGGGCGCGCCCTGCACGAACTTCATCACCACCCGAATCAGGCCCACGATGAGCACGATGGCGAAAATGACCTGCACGATGCCCACGACGGTTTCCTGCACGCCTTCGAGCGCCGCCGCGGCGCCCCGCCGCCCAGCTGGGCGCGGGCCGGACTGGTGGCCAGGGCCAGGGTGGTGAGCAGGGCCGCTACGCGCTGCTCGGCTTTGGACGGCTGGTAGCTCCGGCCGGCCGCGGCCAATGTTTGCATCGTTTCAGTTGCAGTTACGGCGTGGGTACGGGCCCGGGAAAGAAGGTTGGTTAGCATAGAGAGAAGGATGGATGGAAACAGGGCGCTTATCTCCCGAAAAGCAGGTGTGGCAGTTAGGAGGGTTTGGCGGTGGGCACCGGGCTGCCGGCGCCAGGGAACAGGTCGTTCAGGGCAGCACGCTGGCCGGCCGCGTCCTTGCTCATGCGGGCCCGCCGCTGCTGGCGTAAGGCGATTTCGGCGGCGCGGTTGGCATGGTCGTTGGCCGTGGGCGCCGGCGCAGTGAGGGGGTTGTGGAACAGCGCTTCGGCCGGCTCATCATCCGGGTCTGTTGCGGGTTGAGAGGCGGACGGTACGGTGCTGGGAGACTCGTCCACCGCATCCAGCAGCACGGCAACAGCGCCGGCCGCGTGGCGAATGGAGGCCGGCCGCAGCGTTTCTTCGGTTGCCGGTTCAGCGGCGGCATCCGGCTCATCCGGATGGAGTACTTGCGGGCTGTCGGCTTCGCTGGCCGCAGTGACGGCTTCTTCCGGCAACTGGCCCGCCGGGGCTTCGATGTCTTCCGGGGGCAGCAAGCTGGCCAGGGCCGTACCCGCTGTGGCGGCCTCTGCTGATACCGCAGCTTTGGGGATTGCGCCGGCGGGCGCGTAGTGGAAGGTGCGCAGGGAATGATGGTTGCGGGTAGCCGTCGCGGCCGGGGTCGCCGGCAGGCCGCTGCCCTTGAACCGCCACCAAAGCAGCGCCGCCAGTGCGGCCAAGGCCAGAACAACCACCAACAAGAGTATACCAGAACGCATACCGCCCCCTTACGGCAGGATGTGTCGCAGTGTTAGTAAAAAGTTAGTGAAAACATAAAAAAGGTTTAGTCGTATGATGCGACTACCAGCGAGGAGGGGTTCGGCCAGATGCCATCTTTGGTAAGCAAGCCGGTAGAAGATTTGAGTTTTTCCACGAAGGCAGTGCGGCTTCTAAGCCTGATATGCGTCCTTTGGGGTATCTCTCCGATACTTCACCCCCACTGCCCCCAGCAGTGAGCCCCCTTCGCATGGTACCCTCCGACCACGTTTCCGCCCCTTGGGGTTTCCTGATTTAAGCCTATCCGCGCCCTACAGGGAGTGCCTGCGCTACGTCCAGTTCCGCCTCAAAGCCATTGCCCAGGGCGATTTAACCTCTTTTTGTGCCCAGCATGGCCTGACTTATACCAACGTCGTGAACCTGAAGAACGGCAAGCTCAAGCGCGACGAACCGCGGCTGGTCCAGCGCGTGCTGCGTGCCCTGGGCGTGCCCACGGAAATCGTGCGCATCGACATCGGCAGCGGTGCCAACCAGTACGTGTTCGGCAGCAGCGAGCTACTAGCACAATTCCGCGAGCAGCTGGCCTTCTTCGACGCGGCCGCGCAGCGGGCCGGCAGCCCGCCGCTGACAACCTAAACGCCGAATAGCTTTCCCCATTCGGCCCGGTCAGGGTGCGGAAGGGAGTTGGAGCTGTCCGGCTCCACTCCCCCAGCCCACCCCATGAACGCACCCCGGGAAAACGACCCTACCGAACTCGACCGCTTCAAGCGCGACATTGACCTGGTTGACTACGCCCAGCGCCAGGGCTACACCATCGAGAAGGAAAGCCGCCGCGGCGACTGGCATCACCTGGTCAAGGACGACGAGCACGTCATCGTCACGCGCAAGGGCGACCACCAAGTGTACCTGAACACCGGCGACGACCGCGACGCGGGCTCCATCATTGACTTTGCCAAAACCCGGGGCGGCGACGGCCACGGCCTGAACCTGGGCCAGGTGCGCCAGCAGCTGCGCGAATACCTCGACGGTGCCCCTGCTCCCGCCCGGGTGTACGCCACCCCGCCGGATGCCGCGCGCCTGAGCAGCCTGCCCGTAGGCGACCCGGAGCAGGCCCGGCAAGCCGAGGAGGAGCGCCGCACCCGCCTGATATCCGAGGTGCTGGGCGTCAAGAAGGAGTTCACTGACCGCAGCTACCTGCACGGGCGCGGCATTACCGACGCGACGCTGGATAACCCTGCCTTTCAGGGCCGCATCTTCACCGCGCAGCAGAACGAGCACAAGAACACGGCCTTTCCGCTCTACAACGAGCACGGGCTGGCCAGCGTCGAGCAGAAGAACGAGCACTACAAAAGCCTGCTGCCCCTGCCCAAAAACGGCATCTGGGTGTCGCACCCCACCGAGGGCAAGGACACGCCGGTGGAGCGCGTGGTGGTGAGCGAGTCGGCCATTGATTCGCTTTCCCACTTCCAGCTCAAGCACGGGCAGGACCCGAAGAACACGCTCTACATTGCTACCAGCGGCACACCTACCGAGGCGCAGGTGGCCCTGATTCAGCGTGTCATCGACAAGCAGCAGCCCCGGGAGGTGGTGCTGGCCAACGACCGCGACGCCGGCGGCCGGCAGTTCAACATCAACTACCTCAATGAGCTGCAGCCCGCCCGGCCGATGGTGCCCGTGGCCGAGCAGGAAGCCTACCGCGAGGCTGGGCGGCCGGTGGAGTGGCACGCCACCAGCGACAAGTACCACACCAGCCTGAAGGTGACTTTTCACCACGACTCGGCTGAGCAGGGCGCCGGTCAGGTGCAGCAGTTGCGCGAGCGGGTGGACCACATCAACCAGACCCAGCAGGACGGCCCCTCGCTCGCGGTGGAAGTGCAGCGCAGCACCGAGCAAGCCACCATCGTGCGCCTGACCGTGGCTCGGGCCGACACAGCCCAGTTGGAAGTAGTGGCCCAGGAGCTGTACCGGCAACGCGAGCAGCTGCGGCCGGAGGCCGAGCGCCAGCAGGAGAGTTTTCTACGTGTGGACTACCCGTTGGCCAAGGACTTCAACAAAGAGTTGGAATACACCAATCAGGGCCTGAATGCCGAGCAAATCCGGGCCGCGGCTCAGCGCGAGGAGCAGCAGCGTGAGTCGGAGCGGCAGCAGCGCCTGGCCGAAGCCCAGCGCCAGGAGCGGGAGCAGCGGTCCCTCGAGCGCCAGGCCCAACGGGAGCGGGAGAACACCCCGGACGCGCAGCAGGATCGCGAGCGGGACGACCAGAGTTTTAACCAGGCTGTGCTTGGAGCCGCCGTAGCCGAGGTAGAGCAGCTGCCCGCCCGCTCCTACCGCAGCGAGCAGGAAGCGGCTGAGCAAACCGCGCAGTTCGTGCACGCCAAAGATGCCGGGCTGGTGCTGCTGAAAGATTACATCCACGACAACCCGCCCCCGCCGGCCGCAAAGTCGACGAAGCTGAGCGGGAAGAGTTGCGCGACCGGGCCCGCTTTGCCGCGACGGCCGCGGCTGCCAGCTTGCCTGTTGCTGCGCCCACCGAGCAGAAAACGGCGACGTGGAAGGTGGATGAATTGGAGCCCAACACCAGCGGCCGCGCGGAGGCCTGGAAAGCCATTCTGGACAACTCCGGCTACTCCATGCGCACGAGTGACGTGCGCAGCACGATAGATGAGCAAGGTGTCCGGCGGGCCGAGTTCGACATGCACTACCGCAATGACCAGCCGGATATTGCCATCATCCACGCCATCGTGACCAACACCAATACCCGCGCCGCAGCCAATAAGGAGCAATACGCTGGGGTAAGCGTCGCCGAGCGCGACGAAGACCGCGCGGCCCGGCAACTGGCTGCCGAGGCAGCCCCCATTCAGCCCCACAATCGCGACCGGAGTCTGGACGTGGCGGCTAAACCGGAAGTCGCGGTGAGTGCAGTTACACCAGAAGCCGCCAGCCCGAACAAACTGGGTAGCGAGAAGCAGGTGATTATTCGAGTGGACGAGACAGCGCTGGCTACGGGAGAACGAGGCCAGGCAGAGGCCGTGCAGGCTGCCGTTGTGGCCAGTGGGGCCAGGGTGGGGAGCGTCCAGAGCGCTACTGACGAGCAAGGCATTCGACATTCTGAGATGCAGGTGTCATATCGAACCGACCAGCCCAAAATAGCTCAGATTAGCCAGACGCTTGATGCCGTGGCGGAGCAGCGAGGCAGCCTGCTAATTGAGCATAGCAGCGACCGGCAAGAAAGACGTCAATTCGCACAAGGGGAACAGAATGTGCAAGTTGAGGGACACAGCCAGATGGAGAGGTAAGTACAACTCGTGCTAACAAATAACATAGGTCGGCAGGGTGGATACCGCAACGCTTTGGCTACAGCCCGAACGGCTGGCTGCCTCTTCAGCCGCCCAAATAAACCGTACGGAGCCGGTGGATTTCCTTGGTCCCCTCGATGGGGAATGCAAACCAGTGCCTGTCGCTCAACCCACCATTCACCCGGTCTAGAATGTTTGAAATGAAGTAAGAAAAGGAGAGGTTGTCGATGCTATACAGATTATAAAATGGGTCATTAGCATCAACTGGAGGCCTCAAATTGCGAGCTTCGTTGCGGTCCCACTTTCGAATAAAAAAATTGGGCCCAAGCGCAATGTGATTGACAATACCCCGACCGTGCTGCAAGGCCATATCAACTATTGGGGAATGGATGTCCCATCAAATTCAAATGCAAAGACTCCGAAGAAGATGCCGCTTTGAGCAAGCCGGCTGTTTCGGGCCACTGAGAAAGGCCGGGGAAGAGCAAATGGCCTTAACATCGCTACCGATTCATCAAACCGGTGAATCACATCTTCTAGGTCGTAAACACGAATGCAAGACTTGACTTCAATAATGGCTCTAACATTTCGCTTGGTTGTGATGATAAAATCACCCTCTGAAAAAAGTACGGGACAGGTATTGTCGTAAATGATAATGTCGAGTTGCCGACTGACCTCATCACCGTTTTCCGAATCGACAATAAAGCCAGTGCCAATGGAAAAATGACTGGGCAGAAATCTCTTGATTACATTCTTAAGAATAGCCTCTTTGAACCTACCTACTTCGCCCCAATGCCTAGTGCCAATCAAGTCCTGGACTCTGTCTTTAATGATATTCAATTCGCTAGTTATTGATTCCTGAAATCGTCGTGCACTGGCTGGCATACCTGGTTAGTAAGAATGGATGGTTGGCCTAATCTACTGAGTATTCAGTTGCTCAACAGCTGTTCAACCCACCAGCAGCAAATCTTCCAGCCGGGTCGTGTACTGCGGCGTACGCCACTGCGCCTGCCCTTCCCAGGGCGCTTGCACCTTGCCCGGCGGCAGCACCAGTGAGGCGAGCTTCACCGTGCCTTTGCCAAAGCGGCGGTTCAGGGCGTCCAACTCGGCCATCAGCTTGGCGCGCTTCTCCGAAACCGGTGCAGGTTCAAACAGCGAGAGTTGCGTTTGTACTTCCGGCTCCAGGCCGTCGAGTATCACGCCGGCCTTGGTGTAGCGGTTGCCCGGCTGCCAGAGGCGCTTGAGCGCCGCCCGCGCAAAGCGGACCAGTTCAATGGTATCGTTCGTGGCCACGGGCAGCGTGAGCACGGCGGAGCAGGAATAGGGCGGCGGTTCCAGGCCGTAGCGGCTTTTGCTCAGGAAGACGGTCATCAGGTGGACCGCGTCGCCCTGCCGGCGCAGCTTCTCGGCGGCCCGGGAGGCAAAGGCGCTGACGGCGCCCGTGACATCGGGTAAATCGGTCAGTGGCCGGCCGAAGGTGCGCGATACGCTCAAGGTGCGGCGAGATAAGGTACCGTCCTCGCTCGGCGCCAGGCCCTGGCAAGGGAAGCCCTGCAACTCGCGCATGAGTCGGGCGCCCACTACCTCACCCAGGTGCTTGCGGGCGTAGGCCTCCAAGCACCTGGCCAGACCGGCGGCCGTCGTAATGCCAGCCGCGTCGCAGTCTCAATGGCCGGCGTATCGGAATAGTGGTTGGGCCCGGAAAAGTCATGGGCGGGCAGCCGTTCGGCCGTGGGGTGGGGCTGTGGGCTGTTGGCAACGGTGCGCGGGTGGGGCGGCCTAGCCACGCGCAGCCTGCCTAAATGGTTTGGGCCAGAATAATCTGATTGCCATCGGGGTCTTGCAGGTACGCCAGGCGCACGTGTTCATAGCTTGCAATTGGTGCGCTAAACGGTACGCCGCGCGCTTGCAGAGCCGCCACGGCTTCCTCCAGCGTGTGCGGGGCGGCCACCCGTAGCTCGATATTAATAGCGCCCGCAGTGCCGGGGGATACCCCTTGGGCCGTGGCCTGGTGCAGCCCTACAATGAACCCGTTGCCTGCATCAAGCTCGGCCCATTCGTTGGCAATGCGCACAGCCAGCGTCAGGCCCAGGGTTTCGTGGTAAAAGCGAACTGCCCGGTCCATGTCGGACACGTAGATGGAAGCAGTGCCGCCCGACAAGTAGGTTGGGGAAGATGGGGTCATGTTGAATGGGGCCCCCGTTGTCCGGGTGCCGAATGAGTGAGTGGAGCGAGCAGTGGGAGCTAACTGATTTTGGCCGAGGTTTCGAGCCGAGCGCAGATGCTGCGCACGGCCATGCGCAGCAGCACGCCCAACTCGTCGTCGGCGGTGTAGCGCGGAAAGCACATGTTGGACACCCGCTTAGGCAACAGAAATTTTTCCCATGCGCGCTTCACTCCCGACAGTCGCTGGGGTCGAAGAGGGCGAACGTGGTGCCGCCGCGGGCCTGCACCACCGAAAACGCCGGTACGTCGGTCAGGCCATCGCCGCAGTACACGATATTGGAGAAGGGCACGCGGCGTTTTTCGGGCCCAACGGCCTCGTTCACGAGGAAGGGGTTCGAGCGCCCGTCTTTGCCCACGCCTTTGTTGATTTCAAACAGGAAGCGGGTTTTGGCTGTAAAATCGACGATGCGGCTAGGCCGGACAATGGTGTGGGTACCGGGATTTTCTACGCACGACACCCCCAGCAGTCCGTGAGGTAGGGCGCGATGGCGCTGCCCCGGATCAGTTGCTCGAAGCCGCCGCTGATGACGTATACCTCGATGGTGGGAAGCGTGAGGGGGTATTCCCGCGTGATGGCCCGCAGTCCCTCGAAGATGTCTGGCAGGCCGGGGTAGAACGTCAGGGTTTTGCCAAACTCGAAGAGTGCCGCGTTGGACAGGCCTTCCAGCGGTTCGCCCTTCTTCGTGAGCACAAATATTTCTTCGAGAAAGGCTAGGGTGGGGTCCCAGCCGCTCAGCACGCGCTTCGCGACTTTGTCGCCCCAGAAAACATCCGGGTCGACGCCGTGATGCACCAACAGCTGCGTGGTGGAATCCGGAGTGAGCGTGTCGTCGAAATCAAAAACGAGGGCAATAACTTGGCTCATATCAGGCAGGGGTGGGGTGGGAGACAAATAGGCGGCGTTGGCGGTCCTTGGGCGTGTCCAGGGTGAACCAGGGCTTTAGCCAGGCCCCCGTGGCATCGAGAAAAGCCGCCTGTCGCTCCTGCGGCTTGGCAGACCGCACCCGCCGGGCCAACTCGCGGAACTGGTAGTGCTGAAACAAGCGCATAAACTCCCCGAGGTAGATGTCGGCCACCCGCTTATCGCCGTGAATCACCAGCATGTTCTCGTCGTTGTTGCCCACCGAGGCATCGCTGAAATTAGCGGAGCCGGTGACGACCAGCGGCGACGCGCCCAACGGGTCAATTAGCAGATATTTGGTGTGAATGAACTTGACGTGCTCATTCATGCCGGTGAGTTTTTCTTCCCGCATCAGCCAGTTGTGCACGGCACTGTCGTCGTCCAGCACGGCCCCCGCGGCAAACCGCAGGGTTTTATCCCGCTGCAGCAGCTTTAGTTTTTGAGCGGCCTCCTTATTGCCGTACGACTCCAGCAGCACGTAGCGCAGAAAATTGGCGGGCACGCTCAACTGCTCTTGAATGCGAGCGTTAATGCCGAATGCCGCCGTGAAAAACACACTCGACTGCGCGCCCGCCATGCGGTCGATGTACCAGTCCAGGGCGTCGGCGGGCGGCACTACGGCCTTGCCCTTGCGGTTGAAGCGCGGACTGAAAAGGGCGTGCACACCGGGTGCCAGCACTTCGGTCGGCAGCGGGGTGGCCTGCTCGTTCTGCGCGCGCAGCTTCGCCGCTTTGGGGTCGCTCCACAGGCGCTGCCAATAGTCCAGGTACGCTTGGGCCGTGGCGGGGTCGCGCACGAGGTGCCCCACGTTGGAATGCCCAAAAATGCCGCCCCGGCTGAAATTGGTAGAGCCCGTCCAGACCTGCTCGGGCCTGAGCGAAGCATACGCCGGCACGGGCCGCCCGGCCGCGGGCGGCGCGGCGTCAGCCGGCGCGTGCGCCTCCTTGCGGGCCAGCACGATGAATTTATTGTGGGAAATAAAACCGACATCGGTGCTCCGGGGCGTCACGTGGTTTTCCAGGCCGTATTTCTGCACGGCCGCGCGCACGGCCGCACGCAGGGCCGTGGCGTCGGCATTGGTGGCGCGGGCGCGGTTGTCGTAAATGATTTGCACGTCGGCCCCGGCATCCACGGCCGCCTTCAAGGCCTGCATCACCGGCTCGTACGAAAACTCGTACACCGAGGCGCGCAAGGCGTATTCGGGGCCCTTGGCTTGGGCAATGAAGGCCAGCAGGGCTTCCTCCAGGCCCCTCGACAGCCAGGTATAGGCGGCCGGGCCCACCGCATCGGGCGGCTTATTGTTAAACCGGGCCGCGTAGGCCTGGCTGCCCGCGGCCCCGCGATTGAAATAAATGGCGTGGGTGCCGGTATCGACGTTTTCGGTTTCCACCTCGATTTCAACGGCATTGCCTTCCGTAATAGCTGCCGGATGGCCATAAAGCGGCACAATGCGGTAGCGGTACCGGTGGCTGTGTTGGGCCGCGTAATCTCCCCACAGGAAGTCCTGCACCGGGTGCTGCCGGCTGCTGTAAAGCTTTCCTAACTCGGGCTTTTCTACGGTTTCCTTGAACACGCGGTAGCCCTGGAGCCACTTTTCCGTGCCGGCGGTGAGGTCGGCGCGCTGAATGGCGAACCCCAGGAAGTCCTCGCGGGCAGCTTCGGTGAGCAGGTCGAAGGCCAGCAGCACGACGTACGTGCCCGCAATGGCCCGGACGGCCAGTTGGTGGTTGGTGGCGTAGGCCCTCATGGCTGGGAAGCAGAAAATAAGGCGGAAGCGAAGAAATCGGGCAACTCGGCCGCCGACGTGTCCGGGTCGTCGGCCCACCGGGGGCGGGAGGGCAGAAGTAGTACCCTCCCGTGATGTTGGACAGCACCCCGCGCCCGTACAGCGCATCAATGCCTGTATCCTTCACGGGAAAGTCCGGGTTGGTCTGCCACATCTGAATCGGCCATTCAAACTGCTTGCGCAGGTTGCGGGAGAAAGCCATGAACAGCAGCCCGCAGTTTAAGGTATTGTTTTCGTCCAGGCCGTCGAGGTAGGGATAAGCCCGGCGCAGGAAGCGGCGCTCCAGGTCGCCGGTGCCAAGCAAGTCCTGGCCCGGCCGACGCGGTTGCACCTTCCGGATGTGGGCCGTGAAGGGCGTTTCCCGCGCATCGGGCGGATGCTGAAACACCGGCGTTAGCCCGCCCGGCCCCGTGCTTTCCTTCGACAGGGGCAAGCTGTCCTTTTTATAACGGCCAATCATGTTTTCCTGCTCGGTTGGCGGGGGCGCTTTTCAATGGGCTGGTCGCTCGCATGGCGGGGCTCGGCCTGTTCGCTGCTGGCCGGAGTCGGCGGCCGAAACGCTTCCCACACGGGCAGGTTCTCCCGGATTTTGCGCCAAGCCAGGTAAGTCCCGTTCCGGCACCAGGCGGGCTCCTCGTCCTGGGCCTGAATGTAGACGTGGCGGTCAAGCTCCAACTCACGCGCGTTCGAGAGGTTGTCCACTCCGTCGTCGAAACGCAGCAGTTCGCGCTTGTCGGGCCGCGAAAACCCCTGCTCGACGCGCCGGATAACCAAGCGCTTGTCTACGTAGCCATGAATCAGGGACCGGGCAATGGCCATGTTCACGTAAGGATGGTCGCTGGCAATGACGAACAGGAAATCGGTCATGTGCTCGGCGGGCTCGTAGGCATCGCCGGTGACGCGGGGCATGGTTTTCAGCCAGTGCGGCCGGAAAGCCGCCAGCTGGAACCGGTCGTCGCCGTGTGCCGTGGCAAACAGCGAAGCTCCCAGGGCCACGGTCACCGTCACGCGGTAGTTGGGCGGCAGGTATTCGAGAACGGGCACGTGGTTGTTGACCGGATGGCGCGCCATTTCGTAGCGGGCAAACCGGGTGAGGTTGCGCAGCACCTGCTCGAGCGCGCCGCGGTCGGGGGCTTGCACATCGGCCGCCACCACGGTCAGAAACCGCTGGGGATTGATGCGTCCGGCGCGCTCCACCTCATACCGCGCCGCGTCGACGCCGGCCGGGGGCTCAATGGGCCATTGGGGGTCGGTGATGCCCGGCTGAAAAGGCCCGTCGAGCCGGGGCTGGGGTTTTTCGGGCCGAAAGGCAGTCGGGCTGGTCATGAGGCGGACGCTTATGAGGGAACAAACAGGGGCCGGCGCCGATGCTGCGCTTGATGGGCCGGAAACAGCGCGATGAAAAACTCCGTCCAGCCCCCCATGCGCACGCGCAGCAGGTTGTAGTCCTGCGGCCGCTCCTGGGCGGCGGCCATCGTGGCGGGGTCGGCTACGGTGAAGGTGGCTATCGAGCCGCCCTCCCCGTTGGCAAAGTCCCGCAGGATGCGCTGCAAATTGGCCAGCGGATAATTCTCCGGAATGTTGTAATCCACCGGCGCGCCATCGCCCAACTGGTTCATGCACTCGTGCTTGTAGCTCTTCATGCTTTGCTCCAGGGTGCCCATGCGGGCGTGGGGCTGGCCGGTCGGCGGAATGGGGTCCGTATCCAGCCACAGAGGGGCCGGCGACAGGTCGGAGGCAATGCCTTCGCGCGCGTGGCGGCCATCGGCCGTGGCCCCCACGAAGAGCCCGCCCAGCAAGTACTGCTCAAAGGTGCCCACGCCCGGGGCCAGCAGCAGGTCGAACCCGGCGCCGTAGCGTTGCTTAAGCTGCGCGAACGCGGCCTGGTGCAAGTCGCTGGCCCAAGCGTCGCGCACGCACTGGCAGAAGGTTTCAATCAGTTGCCAGGCCAACTCATCCACCTCCTGATGGCCGTAGCCAAACTTGGGTTGGGCCCGACAGATGGTTTTAATCTCGTCAATCCGGGTTTTGGGCACGGCCAGGCCAAAGGCCGGCTGCTCGTGCTTGCCCGCGGGCAGCAACTCGGTGCCCCAGTTGGTGGCCAGGCAGGTCACAAGTTCGTCCAGCCGAATCTCCTTCGTGCCGAAAACCAGCTGCCGGATAACGTAGAGCGAATCGGCGGCGGTGCTGATGCCCGTCATCAGGGGGAGAAAATGCGGTAATTGGCCCCGCCGGCCACCAGGTCCTGGCCGCGCTGGATGCAGCCGTCAATCAGGGCCGAGAGCAGCGGGGAGGGGGCAATGGCTTCCTTAGCGCCATATGTGGCGAGCAGGGTGTTCAGGTAGCGGTGGCAGCTCAGCAGCGTGTGCTCGCGCATGATGGCCAGAAATTCCTCCCACGACTCAATCTCGGCGGCGGGCTTGCTGCGCCAGGAATTTTTGTCGCCGCGCAGGTTCATGGGGCCGGCCGCGCCCAGGCCGGCGCCGCGGTTGAGGGTAAACTCAAGGGGGGCATTGGCCGGCACAAAGCCAAAGCTGAACTCGGTTTCGCCGGCAAACATGGTTTCGTAGCAGCCGTCGCAGGCGTAGTTGCGGGCGGTGCGCAGCGGCGGCACGTGCTGGCCGGCGTTCATCAGGCCGGTGATGATGCGGTCGTCGTTGAGCAGTACGGGATGCGCTCCCCCGCTGAGCAAGGCCCGGGCGGCGAGTTCAAGAATGTCCTCTGGGGTATCGGCATGCACCCGCAGGTCCAGGGTGGGGCTGTTCAGGGGCAGCCGGCGGGCGCTGTGCAGGCAAAACCTTGTCACCTCGTTGCAGGCATCGTCCGGGGCGGGGTTGTCGTTGGGCAACACGCCGCCAATGGTGACCTGCTGCATCCATTGGTTGAGCAAACCGCCCTGGTCGAAGTTGGAGGAGCCAAAAAAGCCAGTCAATACGCCGTCGGCGGGCGTGTAGCGGTTTTCGGCGTGGCGGTAGTTGAGAATCACGCGCTCATCGAGCTTGAGCCAGAAGCAATCCATCAACTCCTGCGCCTGCTCGGGGCCGAGGCCCTGCGCCTGGTCGGCCGCGTAGAACGGCTGCAGTATCTGGTCGAGGCGGCCCAGCGGCACCACCTCCACCGTCCAGTGCAGGGCGCAATGCACCACGTAAATGGCTTGGAGCGCATCGGCGAAAGAACGGCTGGGTTCGGCCGGCACGCGGTGCAGGCGCTCGGCAATGGCGGTGAGGTGTGCGCGGCGCGGGTCGGTTGCGTCCAGCTGCTCGCATTTGGTCCGTACGTGGTCGGCCATGCGGCGGGCATAGTCAATGACGGCTTGCAGGCAGATGATGACGGAGTCGTAGAAAGCCGTTTTTTCGGGAGCCTCGGTGCGCAACTGCTCGCACTCGCCGATAATGGCCCGTAGCCCGCGGTTCACTACCCGCCCGTGGTCGGGCACGATATGGCCCATGGGCGATAGCTCGTTCAAAAAGTCCAACATGCCTTGGTACTCCTCGGCTTCGGTCAGGTAGCGCACGAACTCCTTGCCTTGACCAACCGAAAACGGAGGGAGCGAGCCCACAATCAATTCGTCGGCGTCGATTTCGCAGGTGCCCGCCAAGCGAGCAATAGCGGGTTCCGTCACGAGCTGCAGCATGCGCTGCACCGCCAGCGCCTTGCGCACCGCCACGGGCAAAGCCGCCAGCCGGGCCTGTTCGGCAGGCTCCAAATCGGGCCGGTTGCGAAACAGGTGTCCTACCTGCTCCTCGCGCAGCCACAAGGGTTTTTGCTGCCACCGCTGAAACGTGCGCTCCAACAAGCGGCAAACGCGTGGCGTCGGTAAATCTGGATGCCCAGCTTCCAATGATTGTAGGTAACGCCAATAAGCAACATCGCTGTGGTGCATGAGGAGAAGCTAGAAGTTTGTGTCTACAGCTAGCATCCTGAATTGACTAGTTTCCTGATTGCAAAGCTCAACTTGCCAGCAAGAAAACAAACAAGCCGTTGTCATGCATCAGTGCTACCACTGAGTCATTCTTTGCCGCTCGTCGGGTATCGAGTAGTTAAACGACATGCCTTCCAGCCGGCTGATACTCGCCGGTCACTCGGTTATGTTGGTGGGCACTGCGGCGGGGGGGGCGGCGGCAGCGGGAAACTGTGGACGTTGCGCCGCAGCCGCTGCTCGGCCAGCACCTGCCAGATACAGGTCTGGCCCACGGGCCGCCCGCCCTGGGCCTGCCAGGCCTAGTTGAGCTCCGCCAGCATCGCGTCCGGGTGCTGCTGCACGTAGGCCATCAGCCAAGCCTGCGCCGCCGCATCCAGGTACCGGGCGCGCCCGCCCGTGGCCGGCTTGGGCGCCAGCGAGCCCGTGGCCGCCTCGCGCCGCACCAGGTCTTTCACAAACGAGTGGCTCACGCCAAAGCGCTGCGCCACGGCCGCTTTGTGGGCCCCGGGTTCCCGGCAGGCCGCCGCCACGCGGCTGCTCAAATCAAGCGAATACGGGTTCATCTTCCACTTTACGCAGCCGCCGAAATGGCGGACGAACTGTTCTCGAATCCGCTATAGCATGTTATATTGCTTCAAACAGCCTTTAATTAATCGTGGAAGGCGTTTCCGGGAACCGGTTGCGTTTTTATAAACTGCAGAATGTATGCAACTCATTGAGGATATAGCTGAGGCAATTAACTCTTCACGAGACGCGTTTGGCAACGTTTTTTTACGTGCACAGACGGCTATTCCCCCCGCTCAGCGAATATTATTTGATGCTATTGCCACGAGTGGGAACGATCAGGAGGATTTCAAAGCAGCTATTCGTGTTGCTCAGGCAGAGGGCTGGCATGATGCTTTACTCGATGCAGTCATTGATGAGGGGCTTGAAAACGGGCGCTTAGCGAAGTCAACGGTTGAGGCTGAACTCAAAAAAAATAACCAAAATGCCGCATTACAGGCTATTACGAACGTCGCAAGGGCATTTGCTCAGCCCGATATTCTCTATCGCGGGATAGCGAATGCGATGAAATGGACGGGAAAGGTATCCATTGATGGCATCGCAAAGGGAACCGGCATCCTGATTGGGCCCCACCTCGTACTGACGGCCTGGCACGTAGTGAGCGAACTGTTTGAGAAGGACGCTGCAGACAAGTGGGTGCCCAGGCAATCATCCGGACCGCGTATCCAGGTGGAATTCGGCAATTTTCTATCCATTGTCAACCGGGGGCAGGCTTTACAGCCAGCGCCTTCAACACAGGTAAAGGCTCATAACGACTGGTGCGTCAGCTATAGCGCATGTCAGGACGACGAACTGAATAATTCACTGCCAGAAGACCTGACCCTGCTGGACAACCACTGGGATTATGTGATTATCAAGCTATCAAGGGCAATCGGGCTGGAAAGACGCTGGGCCCCGCTCGATGCCAGGGCCACTGTGCCGATGGTTGACGAGAGCGTCATTGTCTTCCAGCATCCGGGAGGCCATACTATGAAAGTGGACCAAGGTAAAGTTGGAGGAGTGGATCCGCCTAATCCGAAAGTGTTTCCTCGAATCCGGTTCCTTCACCACGCGAACACAATGAGTGGGTCATCCGGCGGCCCCTGTTTTGACAAGCACTTTATGTTGTTCGGCCTTCACCAGGGGCAGTGGGATGGCCATGGGGGGATAAAAAGATGGTCACCAACCGGGGAATACCAATCCTTAACATATTATCCTGCATAAACGACAGCGGAACGCCTCTGCCCACCCCGGATTGCAGTGAGTTACCTGTCTGGACAATTGGAAAGGAAGGCGCGTACGAACCCGTCCTAGGCTGCGATGATTTCCAGACATTAATCTGGCGCTCGGCAATGAGTGGCACCCCTAGGCTGGTCATCATTGCGGGGGACAGAGGGCGAGGGAAAACCCATCGCCTCTCTCTGATTAATTCCATGCTTTCGGATGGTGCGCACCTGAAAATTAACCTCAGTTCTGAGGCATTATCAACAATCAGCGTCACGGGTCTGGTTTCCCTCATCTCCGGTATTGCCGGTTTTTCGGCCCCAGCACTTACTCCGGTTTCCGAGATGGAGTCGACAGCGACCGTTTGGATGAGGGATGAGGTAATACCCAAATTGATGGATTCCCTCCAGAATATACGGACCGGCCGGCTTGTGTGGATTTTAATCGCTGACCTGAACAACTACAGCATAAAGGATAAACAGACCTCTCAACTGCTTTTGCTGTTGTATGAACAACTCAAAAGGGTTGACTGGCTACGGGTTGTCCTGGATGGATTCAAAGGAGATCTGCCCGCCTCACTCAGTGACCATACTCCGCAACTGGTCGAGCGTGAACGAGCCTCAGATGCTAGCCAAAGTCACATCCAGACGTTTTTTGAGCGGTTCAGTGCTTACCTAGAACTGCCGGTGGATGCCATGACCATTGGCTTCGCCACCAATCTGATGCATCAGGAATACACTGGATTTCTGAATGATGACTCCGAGACTGCATTAAAAAGGCTTAATCATAAGCTTAAAGTTGTAGTCCCAGTTCTATTGAAGACCGTTAATTAATAAACGCTCGCATAGCCCCCGTTTATGGACTCGTTACTAACACAGGCCTTTTCATTGGCAAGCAGCATTGAAAAACGGCTGAACGCCCTGCAAAGTGGAAAAGGGGCTTCGGACAGAGAGGTGGATCCTGAGCAATTAAAGGCGTCATTGGCGGAAATTATAACATCCGGATCAGATGATACATATAGTGATCCCGATGGTAATGTCATTTCTGACATAACGGATAAGCTGCTTTTCAAATCCCGGGAGACAGCTGCGCTAATTGGCTGGTTCGACCCTGATTCACTGTTTTCAGCTTCCGTGCAGAGCAGTACAAAGCAGGCTGTATTAAACAGACTTGCGACATTCTGCCTGACAGAGATTCAGGGTGATAAAGTTAAATGGCTGTTAAAACACAACCAGCGTAAGAAAATCCTTGCAGAATTTGTAAGGCATGACTTACTGCCGAGTAAGCTCAGGCAACGACATCCTCGGACAGACAGGTTCGGAAAAATGCTGCGCCGCCTGTTGCAACACGGAGCTAATCTTAATCTTGAAAAGAACTCCAGGGAGGACATGCTTGCTCTTGCCTCCGCAATGGAGGCCACGGCATCCATTGGGATATCCCAGCCGGATGTTACAGGCATAAATCATTTACGCCGAAATAATAAGTTCCTGGCCGAATACCGGGTCCTGCTGAAAAATGGCTTTTATGGAAGAGCACCGGAGCTTAAACGGTTACGAGCCTTCCTGTCCTCTGAACGGAATGGTCGAAGCATTATCCCACCGCGAAGCCTGGTGCTGACCGGGATCGGAGGAGCAGGCAAATCCACTCTTCTGGCAAAGTTTGCGCTTCAGGTTCTGACGGACCGGAAAGCTACCATAGTTGTCCTCGATTTTGACAGACCGGGAGTAGATTACCGAGATTTATACTGGCTTGAGAAGGAAATTGTTAGACAGATCGGGGAACAGGCTCCTGGCTTAAGCGCCCGAACAGATCAGATTATCCAGGATGCCCGTGAACGCAATACTGATGGGGCTGTAAGGCAGTTCTTTACTTCCTATGAGAGTGTACTGTCCTATGAGATCAGCGAACTGCTAAAAAGCTCATCGGCGGGAGACCGTCCGTTGCTGCTGGTGCTTGATACGTTTGAGGAGGTGGTACACAGCGTTGGGGTAGACCCTATATATTCCTGGCTGGCACAACTCACCCGGGTACTCCATCCGGTTGTCCTGAAGGTGATTTTTTCAGGGCGACTGCCGGAATCGTTTATTAAAAGGTATCATCAACATCAGGGAGATGTCATTTTTGTTGATGAACTGGAACCAGGGGTAGCAGAAAAAGTGCTGCGTAAGCACAACGTTTCGCCCATGTTGGCGAAACGGATTGTTGAGTCAAAGCATTTCCCCCGCAGACCGCTGGAACTTAAACTGCTGGCTTCAATTGCATCAAATTCGGAGGACGACACGGTTTTTGATCTCGAAAAAGAGGTTCTGCGGGGCGGGAAAGCAGCCAAGGACCTTTTTGCAGGTATTGTCTACAGGCGCGTGCTACTGCGAATCAGTGATGAAAGGGCTCGGGCCCTTGCGTATCCTGGGCTTATACTCCGCTACGTAACGGCGGATTTGATTCGGGACGTCGTGATTCCAACGCTGCAGAGTTTTTCCCTCCATGATGTCAGAATGCTTCAGGTGCTTAGCTCACTTGATTCAACGGAAGCGATTGAACAAGCCCTGACCACACTCTGCTCTTACACTTGGCTGGTGAGCAGAGATGAAAGGGGAAGAGTGTGGCATCAGAAGGACCTAAGAAACACCATGCTTAAGGCAATTTCCGGACAGGAGCAGGAAAAAGCTGATGCCGTTCACATGCGGGCCATGGACTTTTTCAATAGCAGACGCTCTAGAGAGGAGTGGTCTGAAGGCATGTATCATCAGCTGATGTTGTGCCGTACTCCCCATGATGGCGGGGCAATAGAGCTGGCAGATGTAAAAGAGTCGCTACCATATATATCCGCCGCTTTAAGTGATCTGCCGAAGGCGGCAGCCACTTTGGTTCGGTTTGTCATTGATAGTCATGTTCCTGATGAAGATGTAAGACTGCTACCGGATAGGTATCTGCCTAAGGCCTACAACAATACAGGTCTACGACTTCTTAATGACCGCGAGTTCGGCAGGGCTCTGGACCTGCTACAGAGGGGAATTGATACCAAAATAGCTTTCTCAGCCGGGAAAGGCTCTGCGTTTTCCCTTCAATGGGAGTGGGAGACTCTTTTCGTTACCGCCCGGTGGGGCGAACTGCGGGGGCGGATCAGTGGGGTGGACCGGAAACGCAGCGATATGCATTCCGGGCGCTCTTCGGTCAGTTCTGTTTATTTCAATTTAATTATTGCCCCTCCCGCTTATTATTAGATAGTACAGGAGCGAGAAATACGGTACGCAGCTTGTTTTATCCCCTCAAGACTATACATGTTGACAAGCGTTCAAAAACTATAGGTCCTGATTTTCAGGTGAGCATGACCAGATTGTGCGCCTGTTTTATTATGCTCTCACGGGAGAAAAACGCTGGTTCATTCGACTTTGTTTACGCTGCGGACTTGTTAAAGTCTGTTGTTACACAGGATTACTTTCCATTGACCTCAAATTTTAAAAGAAAATTACTGTTCCTGAATCTTATTGCTCATCCTGACTGGCCGGATTATAGTCTGAACCTATCCCCCTCCACATTGAGACTGACTCCTGCCGCTCTCAATCAGTTAATTCTTGAGCAGGATTTGGTGAGACTCGACGCCGAACTGCACGGGCTTATCGGGAAAGTTGCTCAGAATCTGGTCAGAAAAGCCGGCTCGAAATCCTGGACGGCAAAGGGGCTGCTCGGCGCGGTTGACGCCTTGCATAAAAAAGAAAATAACTGGCGCGCTGTCAAGCTCTTCGTGGCCGGAAAAGCAAGAACCGCGGAATCAGTTCTTGCTATTGTCAGAGGGCCTGATCCTGAATTTCGTGATCCCATCCGCTTTGCGCTCCTTGAAGCATATCCCGGCCCTTCAGCTTTTCCCCGTTTGGCCAAAATTATCGCGTCACTTATCCCCTATGAACTGGATGATCTAGAGCCGAGTGTATTCGCTGACATCATCGCCGCAGATCCTGAGCGCGGCCTTGAATCCTACATAGAACTGATCGACCGCAACTGGTCGCTGGGAGAACTGCTGAATAAAGCCCGAAATGAATGTGCGGACCTAAGTCCAAAGCTGGCTCAGGTACACGCGGCCTATACACGTTGGGACGAAGCCATTCGAACATCGGTATTGCAGCGCTTTCATGATCTTATTAGACTTGGTTCATGACCGTGTCACGCCCGCATCGAATAAAAGTGATATTCAGGCACCGCCGCACGGTAAATCTTTCGAAAAATGCATCCCAACGTAAGCTATCCCTCTTCCAGCGCATCCGATCTGAGCCTTTCCGCACATTACAGGAAAATGATGAAGGCTGGAGGGCAACTGCTCGAGCACCTCGAAAATAACGACCCTGATCTGTCAAACGGAGGTATTCGGGAAAGGCTTAGTACGGTCAGGGCGGAGTTGGATCGTATAATAAAGGAGCAACTGGGTGGGAAAGCTGACCTTCATTCACTGGCTGACCGGATTTTTAAGGATGGGGACACAGCCCTGCGTATGATTCGTGATCAGGACGAGGCCGGCCTGCGGCAGCATACCCGGCTGCTGTCGGCCCTGGAAACGATTGTGCGCACTGATGGCTCCAGACCTTCCTTTATGATTCAGAACGGCTCGGTAAACATCAGTAGCAGCCCGGTGGGCGGCTGGAAAAATAGTATTGTGGCGAGCGCCGACCTGTTGTTTAATGCAGGTGCCTGTGTCGGACGTATAGACGTGCCCTTTACGGTTCAGGGCTTTGCGGGCACGGGCTTTCTGATTGCGGAAAACCTGATTGTGACTAATCGCCACGTTCTGCAGGGGATTGCTTTGGAAAAGCCCGACGGAACGTGGAAACTGCAGGCAGGTGTACGGATAGATTTCGGTCATGAGTTTCGTGGGGTGGATTCTGTTAACCCCAGGGATCTAGCCCGGGTGGTTTTCAGCGGGAAGCGACCCATAGATCTGGGAGCATCAAAGCTTGACCACTCCAGGCTGGACTTGGCGCTCATTGAACTGGCACCAAGCAGTCAGTCAGCAGGACCCCGCATGTATCTTTCCCTTGACCAGGCTCCCGACTGGGCAATGCCGGATACAGCGGTCTATACCATCGGTTACCCAGGTGCTCCTAATCTTTTGAATACGCCCTTCCCTCCCTCGTTGTTTGAGCAGATCTTTCAATCCACGTACGGGTGCAAACGGCTAGCGCCCGGAATGGTGCTGGCGGGGGCACCTAGCAGCCCTGCGTGGACTCATGCCCACGACGCAACCACCCTGGGGGTAACTCTGGGTCGGTAATCGTCGTGGTCGGGCGTGAAAACGCAGCGGCCGGGTTGCATTACGGTGGCAGATCAGACGAGCCACGCGAAAACTATGGCCATACTCTTGGAAAGGCCCTTGCCGAGACGGATGGGCGTTCCGGTAAAACCCTCAGGGATCACCTGCTTGAGTTCGGTGTCCATTTAATAGACAGGGCCGGTAATAAATAAGGCTGGCTCAAAGTAAAGATATTGCCTGCCTGAACCATTTTTCACCTTTCTTAAACACTGTACAGCATGAGTGCGGCCAACCTATCCCGAAAAGCGACATTCGACACGATGACGTGTCTGGGCACCGAAACACCTGAACGGCCGGCTCCGAGCCTACCACCATGCCAGTAAAGTTTGAGGACAGAAATGGGTATGAATCCGGCTTTCTGCACGGCTGGGACATCCCGCTGCCACTGGCGGTCGGCGCAAATGCCTCCGATATGCTTCCTCTGCGCAGGGGCGGAACCGGAGTGGAGTTAAAATATCAGAACTTTTCCGTGATTATGTCTGCTTCCCGCCGTCTACCAATGCTGACAGCTGTGAATCTTCTGGGCTTGGACAGGGAGCAGGTGGACCGGATTGATACGTGGTATTTTGATGGTCGATTAGATAAAAGCGACCAATGGGAGATGAATTATATCATGGGAATTCGCTTGACCGAGGACACATGGTCCGGCGGGAAGATCCGGTGTGGGGCCCCTTCGCGAAGCAGGCTAACGCCGACACCTTCCACTTTACCAACAGCTGTCCTCAAATGGCAAGCGTTAATCAGAAAACCTGGGTTGGCCTTGAGAATCACATTCTGAAAATGGCGAAAGCGGACGGCATGAGGATAAATGTATATACGGGGCCGTTTTTCAGCGACGCTGATGTAGATTACAGAGGGCCAAAATACCGCTGGCCTTCTGGAAGGTAGTAGCAATCGTGACGGAGGATGGAAGACCGTCCGCCACGGCTACAAAATCAGTCAGCAGCAGGAGCTATCAGAACTTGAATACATTTTCGCTGGCTATTTAACGTATCAGATCAGCGTTCAGGAGGTTATGGACCAGACGGGTATTAACTTCAGTGCTCTGCTGGATTACGATGGCTTTACACAACGTGCAGTCGTGACAGGTGAGCGCACAATAGAGTTGATAAATAACCTGGATCGTGTGAAATCTGATGGTAGACTTCAAAATCTCAGTTCATAACGCAGGAGGTGCTCCGAGAGCATCAAAAAGTGTGGGCAGTTGGGTGAGCAGCTATCGGTCAATCTCTGAATGGGAATGCTGAGCGCCTATAGATCATAAAGTAATCTGGCTGCCCACACTTTTTGATGCTTTCCGGTTACAAAACGTAAGCAGTGCCGGTGCCTGTAAATGGCCTGTGGGCTGTTTCGCCGGCTACTGTGCCGCCTCAAAAGCCCCGCCATCAACTCCTGCTCGGTGCGCGAGAGCTGGTACCGGCTGGCCACGTCCGGCCATTGCCGCACCGCGGCCACGACCTGCGCGAGCACCGCTTCCGCCTGCGCGCCCGACAGGCGGAAGTAAGGCGCCACCTCCGAGCCAGGTCGAGGTCTAGCGCGTTGTCGGTTACGGAATGTTGAGCTTGAGGCCCTGCCCGTAGCGGATGGGGTTCAGGTCGAACGCTGGTGAGAGGCGCCAGCCCTGGGCGTGAGCAGAAAGCCGTGGTTGCGCAGGTGGTCGTCGGTGTTCGAGACGCAGATGTTGAACACGATGCGCCGCCAGAGCTCAGTCAGGTCTTCGGCCACCTGGGCGCCCTGCTGCATGAGCAAGCCCGCCAACTCCAGGTAGCTGGCCCCGTCTTGGTAGCCAACAGGGTCATGCTGAAGCGAAGTGCAGCCGCTCGCCGGCGGCCGTGCGGTCAAAGCGCTGAGAGAGGAAGGTGTGGTGGCGGCTGTTGAAGCGCTGGGCCCGGCCGGTGGCCACCTGCAGCGGCTGCGCGGGCCAGTTTGTTCACCACGGCTTCCCAGGCGCCGACGTCGTGCTCGTCCTGCCCGCTGGGGAACTTAGCAATCCAGAGCTGCCCGTGCTCGTCCACCACGCTGGCCTTGGACGCGCGCCGCCCAGCGAAGACCCGGTTGCCACCAGCATAAACAGCCACTTGAGGTAATCCGGGTCCTGGGCGCGTCCACCCGCTCCAGCTGCAGGCTGGCGTGCTCCAACTCCCGCAGCGAGGTCCAGGGCGGGGCGGCCATGGCCCTGTTGTCGTGAGGAACGGGCCGGCCAAGTCGGTTTTGAAGCGCAGCCCGCCATACGGTGGCCATCAAACACCCCAGCAAGTAGTCCGATTCGAGCAGCGGCCGCTCGCGGCGCTCCTCCTGCGGGCCAGGGCGGCTTCGCGCCGGCGCATGAGTAGCCGTCCCCAGCGGTCGGGCGAGGAGTCCAGAAAGAGGCGAAGTTGGCTTGGTCTTCCGGCAGGTACTGCGGCCGGTAAACAGTGCAGCGCCGGGTCCAGCACCTGGGCCTGCGGCAAGGCCACCACTGCGCGTCATAGGCAAAGAAAACACTCCTTACCCGCACCGGCACGGCGAGAGCGTGCCCATCACCGCGTCCATCGACCAGGCCTGCCAGTCGGCGTACACGTAGAGTTGGCGGCGTTCAGCGGTTTTGGCCATGGGACTACTCGCCGGAAGACTGTTTAGGTGCCCGTACGCTCAACACACCAAGTCGGCATCCTGCAGCTTGCGGCCCAGCACGTCGTCGGCCGCCAACTGGAGCAGGTTCTTTCCAGGCCCAACACAAACAGCACTGCAGGTAGGCCGCCATGCTCACCGTGGAAGCGCCCTGCTCGATGGCGTGCAGGTGTTGCGGCTGATGGCCGCGCGCTCGGCCACGCGGCCGCGCTGAGCTTGCGGCGCAGTCGGGCTAGGCGGATGTTTTTCTCCCGCTTGCGTTAGCAACTGCTGCAAACGCGGTAAAAGGATGACTGGGTCTTTGGGCATAATGCTCAATATATGATGAGCAAAAGTAGAGAGATTAGCTCAATTTATTGCGCATTATATGGTGAGCGCACATTTCTGGGCCTAACGGGCAGTTGTGCTGATAATGGTACAAAACCTGAGCCCTTTCCTTGCTTACCCCGGCGTCTGCAATTGGCAACAGCGTACCGACCCAGGTAGAAGCTCAGCGTAGCCCGCAAATCTTCAAAAACAGCCCGCCCGGATTTTTGGTCGCCTTTACCTTGTCGGTCTTCAACTGGTACGTGAATTTGAAGAGTTGGTCCAAGTGCTTGGGTCGCCGAGGATGGTGGCCACCAGCTGCGGCTGATTGATACCGAGGGCCTCCAGGTGCTGGCGGGCCGCGTGCGCGCGGCGTCCTCCGCCGGCTGCTCAAAAGGAATGGGCAGCTGCTGGGGCTGCTGGCGGGCGATGGTAAAGCGCACGGCGTCGTAGGCCCGCCCCTTCTTCACCAACTCGTAGTCAATTTTGAGGTCGGTGTGCTCGCTGACCTGGCGCACGGCGATGTCGAGTACCCGGGCCTTGAGCTGGCTGATGTTCTGAAACAACTCCGGCTCCTTCCCCCTGGGGTCTTTCAGGTGCAGCATCTGCTTGAATTCGTCCAGCGGGTAGGTCCGCGTCGACGTCTTGTCCTTCCATTGGCTCACCAGCTGGTAGATGCGCTTGGCATACTTGCTGCTCAGCTTCAGCGCCGAGTGCAGCTGATAGGAGGTGAAGTTTTCCTTGAGGTTGAACAGGAAAGGCCGGATGGGCGCCGCCAGCTGAATCTGCAGGCACCCTTTGCCCTTGATGTACTCCCCCGCTGAAACATCCACAACTGCTGGTACGTGCGCTCATTCTCCACCTCGAACATGCGCGAGCCCATGTCGGCCGTCGCCTCGCGCAGCTGCTGGTAGTTCCACTGCCGCCCGGTCAGGGCTTCCACGTCCTTCACGTAGATGGTATACTCCTGGTCCGGCGTGTCATCCGGCGCAGCCGGGAAAGCAGGTAGAAGAAGATGTCCAACTGACAGGCGGTGTAGTCGTAGCGGGCCTGGGTGATGGCGTTGTGCTGACGAACGACGGGAACCGGAGCCGGCTCGACAACTACAACGGCGGTATCTTCAGGCTTCATAAACTAGGACATAAGGACGCAGGAATAAGGCAAATGTAAGCGTTCGGCAGATAAAAACCACAGTGGTAGTTGAGCGTGGTTTTCGCTTATAAAAAGTGGTGGGTAGACTTATAAAACGTGAGAGTTCGCTTATAAAAGGTGGTACTAAAAAATAAAAAGTGGTTTTCGCTTATAAAAAGTGGTTTTATACCATTATATACTATTGAATATCAGACACTTATGAGTACTACAAATAGACAAGGACTAACAAATAAACTCACAAAGGTTGTTGATGCCGAATCCGAATAGCTTTTTAGGGTGGTGGTTCAAACCCAGACCAAACAAACAAAAAAACAACAAAAAAAGAA